>JACMMD010000101.1 GCA_014379235.1 Anaerolineae bacterium | reverse complement strand
TGAACCCTGATGGGGCGGAAATGCAGCGTCAGATGGCGCAGCAAAACCTGATGATGCAGCAGATGATGACGCGAATGATGGAGCAGCAGAGCGGGCAAGGTGGTCAGGCTGCGGGCAGCGCGCCAGAAGCGGCCTCTCCGGCGACACGCGAACAAGTTCAGGCGATGCTCGATAACCTCGATATGAAATTGGCCAACGGACAACTTTCGGAAGATGCTTACAACAAGCTCGTTACCAAGTGGCAGGCGCGCCTAGACGCGATGTAGTAAAACAGATTTTCTAGGGGCAAGGCACGCCTTGCCCCTACACATTATGGTAGCGTTATTTGTCCGACCACGAAGCTGTCCCCACCTGTAACTAAAGTGTCTCGTTCGTTGGTCTCCACGTCATAAAGGCCAATTTCTAGCTGATACTCACCGGACGGAACGCCCTCAAGCGGTAAAACATAAACGTCGCGGTAGAGCCTGTCTGCCGTCCACGAGGTACTTTCAATGCGTCCGTTTTGTGGGAAGCGATCATCTTGCGTCCAAAGCGGCGTTCCGGTAGCAGGATTCATTGCGCCGATCAGATGCACGAACACTTTCAACGGGCGCTCACTAGTCGACAGCGGATGCCAGTAAGCCCAGATGGTCAATACGCCGCTCGGTTCGGGCGGAAACACGCGGACGCCAAGCAGTTCAGTCACGCCGAAATTTGCAGGCGGCGAAAATACCTGCGCTGAATCAAGTTCTTCCGGCGGCACAACCCACGTCATATACTGCTCAATACGCAAACCGTCGGTTTCGGTGTCGCGTACCTGCTGCATGTTTTCCAGCACCCACGCATCGACCACGCCCGCGTTGGGCCAATCGGTGAAGGGGTTGGCCACCAGCCAGATGCTGCGATAGCGCTCCTGCGCGTTTTCAAGGGTGGCAATGATGTCCGCGACAGGTTCTTCGGGGTTGGCAGGCAGTCCGATGTCAGTGGCGGGAGCGTCGTAGTACACGCCGAAAGCCGCATCGACGGACGTTTGAATTACCAGATCATCGGGCGATGTGTGTTCGCGCAGATAATCGGTCAACGCCGGCCAATCGTGGGACTTGGCATAAAGCGGGTCGAAGTAGTAGTTGTAGAGGCTGTAACCAGAGATGCCCAGCCATGCACTAATAAGCAGCGCAGAAACGCCGCGCTGAATCATTGGCTGACGAATCAGGCGCGACCCTTCAACAGCCAGTGTCGCAAACAGGAGCGTATAGACGGGGGCGGCGGCCAACACGTAGCGCGGTGTGAAGATGTTCAAGCGCGCCGAGACAGCGGCCAGCAGCATCAGCGGCACAATACCGAGCAGTCCAAGTAGAAGTGCGCTGCGCCATTGTCCTCGCCAGAGAACGACTAGCGCCACAACAAGCGTAATCGTCAGCAGCGGCCAGTAACTATCGACAAAGGCTTGCGGCAGGGTCACGCCGAAATTGAGCGTCGGCAAAAACCATGAGAGCAAGCGCACCCAATCGAGGCCGCCTGTTGTGCCGCCGTAGACGCTGCCGCCCGCAAGCAGTCGTTGGCGTAGATACAGCAGCCATATCAGCAGCAGTCCGCCGACAATTAGCATCGACACGGCCCAACGCATACAGACACGCCAGTTTCGCCAATAAGCGACAGCGACGTAACTGCTCATAGCGACGAACATGAATAGTTCGAGGTAGTACGTGTAGGTTGCCAGCACAGCGGCGGCGGTGAACAGTATCCAATCGCGCTTACGCGAACTATCTAACGCCCGTGTCGCCAGCCACAGCGAAATCAGACTGAACGCCGACCAGATGGCATAGTTGCGGGCATCCTGCGCGTGCCAAATCTGATAAGGATGCACTGTCCATAGGAGCGCGGATAAAAGTCCGACGGGCTGGCCACTCATGCGTTTGCCGAGCGCGTAGATTGCCGGAATGCCAATCACGTTTAACAGCGCGGGCAGTATCCGCATGATGAATTCAGAGATTCCTACTTCGCCGAACAGCAGCCGCCATCCGCGAAACATGGCGTAAGCGAGAGGCGGATGCGGATCTACAGTGCTTATGGTTTCGAGCGTGTTGGCTAGTGGTTGATCGGCCCAATACTGGACAGTATGCGCTTCATCACCGCGAAAGGGTACGGTGTCGATTTGGTACAGTCGCAGCGCAAAGCCAACGATGACCAGCACTATGACGGTACCGAACGAAGTGGCTGAATGATGGCTCAACATAAGCGAAGCACAACTTACGCGGTTTCGCTACTTCTTTTTCTTGGTCAGCACGGTAGCTGCTTCAAAGGTTTCGATTTGTGCGGGCATCAGCGCGAAACGGCCTTCTTTGGCAACATCGCGCAGATAATCCTTGAGGTTAGGCTTGCGCTTGGTATCTGCAAACAGCACTGGAACCTTGGGATTATTGATCGTCAGCCGGACGTTGGGATCATAAAATACTATCAGCGGTTTTACGAGCGTACCGGGTTCACCGCCGAGATCGGGGAAAGTGGCGCGCAGCAAATTC
>JACMMD010000980.1 GCA_014379235.1 Anaerolineae bacterium | reverse complement strand
GCAGGTGTGAACCGCAAGTTCTCCCTGACTCTACTGGAGTCAACCGCATTAAAAAGCGGTCTGCTCGTCCTGCATTACGCGCCAGTCCGCTAGCCACAAGAAGCGCGCTGTAGGGGCACGGCATGCCGTGCCCCTACTTTCGTATTTCCTGACAAAACGTGGTGGTATAGAATCAACTTTCAATCTGTGATGGCCGAGAGGTAACGATCATGTGTCGGAATATCAAGACGCTCTACAACTTCGCTCCACCCGTTAACAGCGACGAAATTCACGCGGCGGCGCTTCAATACGTGCGTAAGGTCAGCGGCTTCAACAAGCCCTCGAAAGCCAACGAAGCCGCTTTCCTCGCCGCCGTTGACGAGATCGCCGCTGTCACCAGCAAACTGCTCAACTCGCTGGAGACCAACGCGCCGCCGAAAGATCGTGCGGAAGAAGCGGCCAAACTGAAAGTACGCTCCGCTATCCGCTTTGCGAAGCCTATCGCTAACGGCTAAACGTCAGATTGGCGATGTAGGGGCAGGTCTAAGAGACGATATGGAAAGGGTATTGCTAAGATAGTAAGGCCCGTTTCCATAACAAACGTGCGCTTGATAGATACAGCCAAGCTTCACTGGTTTCGGGTAACAATTCATAGTCTTTACTTAAGCGGCGTTGACGGTTGTACCAAGCAAAACTACGCTCGACAACCCACCGTCTCGGTAACAACTTAAAGCCCTTCGCGTAGCGTTTGTCATAAATCTCATCACCCAAAAAGTCGCGGACTAATTGAGCATATTCGCCTTGCGGTTCAATCGGATGCTTGACACATTCGACCCGCCATTTGAGGGTTTTCATAACCCATTTTTGAAAGGTGCTTTTGTAGCCATTATCCGTCCACAGCAGCTCCACTCGTGGGAATTGTTCGTTTAACCCGTCCAGCAAAAGTGCACCGCCCTCAGTATCCGATAGCGAAGCTTCGTGAACCTTCGCTTTCACCAAAAAGCCCTGCGTGTCGACAACAATCTGTCGCTTACGCCCATTGATTTTCTTGCCGCCATCATAACCCCTTAGCCCCCTTTTTCCGTCGTTTTGACGGTTTGACTGTCGATAATGAGCGCACTTGGCTGCGGCTCACGCCCCAGTTGCTGACGCACCTTTTCACGCAATACCGTGTTGAGAGCTTCCCAAACACCTTCCTTACGCCAGCGACGAAAGTACCAAAAAACTGTGCTATAAGGCGGAAAATCGTGTGGCAATAAATACCATGGACAGCCGGTTTTTAGGATGTACAGAATCGCATTCAGAATTTCACGTCGAGACCATTTAGGTGGTCGACCACCTTTCATTGGTGCTGGCACATAAGGCGCGACAATGACCCATTCCTCATCACTCAAATCGGTAGCGTAGACCCGGCGTTCCATGCTTAACTCCATGTCAGCGTCATTGCAAAACCGATATTATATTCTTAGCAATACCCTTTCCATATGGTCTCTCAGAGCGTGTTTAATAAGTCCGACTGCTGCCTGACACCCTCACCCTAAATCCCTCTCCCATAAAGGGCGAGGGACTTCCAGAGACTGCCTTTCCCCTTCGCCCCTTGTGGGAGAAGGGGCAGGGGATGAGGGGTTAGAAGCACGATAGTAAGTTTCTCAACAGCCTCTGAGACCTATCCCTACGCGATGGTGCTCGACAACTACTTAACGGCTGACAGCTTAAAGCTCATTAAGCATTGTGGCCCGAATGGTTACAGTGGTAGGGCTTGTGTGGTAAAGTTTGCTTTTGAACCGTGCTGTACATAAGCACGGTTTATAACACCATCACCACCGGGCACTCGTCCCCGGCAAATGCGGGAGTAACCTTCGTGAGTCGTTTCATACAAAGCATAACGTTAGCGTCCGCCGCAGTCCTGATATTGGCAGCCTGCAGTTCAGGCGGCGGCCCTGTGCGTAACTTCACGGTTGGCGACCAATTGACCAGTATTGATTTTTCACAGCCACGCACCTTTGAAGAAGGCGCATACCCCGATGCGAACCTGCGAATCGCCAGCGGCGTTTATCGCATCAGCGCGCCGGCCGGCGACAACGAATTATGGTGGGGTCAGTGGGGCGCTACCTACGATAACGTCGTCATTGACGTAGACGTGAACCAGATCAGCCAACGCAACGAAAACGCTTACGGTATTATGTGCCGCGTGAGCGGGACAGTCGGGCAAGAAGTCGAAATCGACCCGTCGATGCTGGAGGATGAAAGCGTGGCGCTCGATGCGCTTGACGGTGCGACAGCCGAAGCGGAAGCGACAGACGAACCCGAAGCCACTGCTGAGGCGGTTTCTGGAACTGCGCTCGGTGCTGGCGGCGAAGAAATCGTCGCAGGTGGCGATGGCTATCTGTTCTTGATACAGGGTAACGGCCAATATGCGATCATGCGTTCACGCGGGCGCGACGTTGTGCCGTTGGTGAACTGGGCGACCAGCAGTGCGATCACTGTTGGGCCGGGACAAAATCACCTGCGCGCTGTGTGCATGGATGATTATCTGGCCTTCTACATCAACGATCAGTATGTCGCAGGCGCGACGGATAACACTTTCCAGCAAGGACAAGTGGGGTTGGCGGCCAGCGGCGCGAATACCTTGGGTGTCGAGGTCGAGTTCGATAATCTGGTGGTCGCCGAAGCAAGAGCAAGCTAAACTTAAGTTAACGAGATTAATTGTAGGGGGCGACGCAGGCAAACTAAGTTTGCTAGTCGCCCCTACGTTAGCAGACTTACATGATCGTTGATGATCCCGTACTCGGCGCTGTAATCGCCAATTACCCCAGTGATCGCGGGCGACCCCTGATCTTAGGCGGCGTTGTCTGCGCGGCTGCTGCTGTTATCCTCAATTTCACAGTGGCGGCCATCCCTGACTGGTGGGGGCCGCTGCTAACTGTCATCATCATGGCGGCAATCGTGCTGGTGGTGGGTTGGTATCTGGCGCACATCTGGAACCGCGAAGTCATTTTATACCAGCGTGGTTTTAGCTACCGCGAGGGCGCGACTACGGTCTTTTTCCTGTACAAAGAAGTGATCACCATTCGCCAGCGTGCCGAACAGCTTGCGTACTTCGGCGGCTTGTTCCGGCGTGTGGCTTACCAGATCACTATCAAGACTGTCCGCGATGAACAGCTCGTCCTCACCAACGTCTATAAACGCATCGCTGAACTCGGCGCACGACTCGAAGATAAGATCAACGAAACCCTGCGACCTGACGCGCTGCGAAAGCTGGCTCAGGGCGGTTCGGTTATCTTCGCGGATGGTTTATGGCTGGATGGCGAAGGCTTGCACAGCGATGGCCGTGTGTTGAGTTGGGCGGAGTTCGGCGGCTATCGCATCCATAATCGCCAGCTTCACTTCACCAAACGCGGCGATGAAGCGTGGGCTGCACTGCCCTTGAGCGACATCGACAATATCACACTGCTGCTGGATATTCTGCGTTCGCAGCAGGAAGCATCGGTAGGCGCTGGCGCAGGCGCTGCATCTTGATTTACGAGATTCATCTCTATGTGCCTAAAACGGGTACACTGACACCCTCGATGCTGGAATGGTTGTTCGAGAACGGCCAGCGCGCAGATCAACCGGAGCGTTTCTGGCCGGTGCGAAAGCTGCGACCCAAAGCCTTAGCGCGCTTGATGCTGCGGCTTGATCCCACATTGCAACCCGTGCAAGCCCCCGGCGGCGATGTCGAACTCTATTATTCGCACACTGATCTCGGCATTGTGATGTACGCGCATGATCGCGGTATCATCATCTTCTTTCCATATATGGCTTACAACGCGCTCACTCGTATCGTACTCGGCATTTGCTATACGTACATTCGCTTTCTATATGAAGCTGCCGGGTTTTGGAGCTATGACCCGCAGTTGAATGTTCTGTCTTACGCGGACGATTTCCAGTCCATCGAAGATACCGTGCGGCTGATGAACGAACTCGCCCCCAAATTACTGGCTGAATCGATGGAATAGGAAATAAACATCATGCGCTATTTAAGCTCATTTTTGCTGATATTGTTTTTCATCACTGGGTTGGCTGCGGCCCAAGAATCGACGGAAGAAGCGCCAGAGGTCACGCCTGAAGCCACCGAAGAAGCTACACCGAGCGGCCCGCAGATTACCGCGCTTGGCGAGGATATTTTCGTCACCATTCCTTTCGACGGCACAGACCGAGATTTTTTGCTGCACGTTCCGGCTAATGCCGACGCCGCCGAAGCGCTGCCGCTTGTATTGGTACTGCACGGCGCGACCATGCTGGCGGAAGATATGGCCAGCTTGAGCGATTTTAGCGCGCTGGCCGATCAAGAGGGTTTCCTCATTGCGTATCCTCAGAGCGTCGAGGGCTACTGGAACAACATTCCCGGCCCGGGCGATGGCGGTCAGGCGGATGACGTGGGTTTCATTCAGACGATTATCGAGCAGGTTTCGCAGCGCTTTGATGTGGCCGACGATCAGATTTACGCGGCGGGTTTTTCGAACGGCGGCGTAATGACCTATCGCTTGGCGTGTGAAATGGGTGACCAACTGGCCGGCATCGCAGTAGTGGCTGGAATGATGCTCAACACGCAGGCTCAAGCTTGCACCGATGCCGCGCCTATTCCGCTGCTGATCGTTCACGGTACGGGCGATCAGGTGCTGCCGTGGGAAGGCGGGGTTCGCTTTGGCGAAGACCAATTCGGAGACAGCGCGGGCGTGGAAATCTGGTTCTCGCCCCTACAAGCGGCTGAGTTCTGGGCCGGATTGGCTGGCTGTGTGCTGCGACCTCAATTGTCGCTGCTGCCGGACATCGACCCCGATGATGGTACACGCGAGGCGCAGTATAACTATCCCGGCTGCGAGGATGCGAACGATGTGGTACTGCTGGAAGTGATCGGCGGCGGGCATACATGGCCCGGCGGAGCGAATGCGGGTAGCGAGGGCGACAGCACCGATTTCAGCACCAGCGAAGTCGTGTGGGCGTTTTTCGCAGGACTTTCGTAGCTATCAGCATTTTAGCTTGTCAGCCAACAGAAATAAGCCTTTGTTCTGTAGCTTGAGATTTTAATCTCTGGTTTTCGTATTTCTCTGAAAGAACTTGTGTCGCTGCCGCATCATTGTATTTGCTGATAGCTGACAAGCTGATACCTGAAAGCTAACCCCTTTGGACTTTCGACCCGAAGACATTTCGCATGGTGATGTGGGTAAGCTGATAAACGCCGCCGTTGTTCCGCGTCCGATTGCGTGGGTAAGTACACGCGCCGTTGATGGCATATTGAACCTCGCGCCGTTCAGCTACTTCAACGCGGTCTGCTCCAACCCGCCGACCATTGTATTCTCCGCCGGAGTGCGCGTCCTTAAATCGACACCGACGCACAAAGACACCCTGACCAACATCCGTGAAACGGGCGAGTTCGTCGTCAATTTCGTCTCGGAACACAACGCTGCCGCCATGAACCTCACGTCGGTTGACGCGCCCGCTCATATGGACGAGTTCGCTTATGCAGGCTTGACGCCTATTCCCGGCGTGGTGATCAATGCGCCGAGCGTGGGTGAGAGCTTGATCCATTTCGAGTGCAAGCTGAATCAGATCGTCACCATCAGCGATCAACCCGGCGGCGCTCATCTGGTGATCGGCACAATCGTCCACATGCACTTCGATGACTCAATATACCGCGAAGGTAATTACCTCGACCTCGCCGCTTATCAGCCCGTTGGTCGCACAAGCGGGGCAGGCTATGTGCGCGTGACCGACACCTTTACGCTGTCGCGCCCGCCGTCTGAGTTTAATTTAGGTTGAAGTAACCGACAAATACAGATATCGTTCGTACATCCTGTACGAATTTGATGGGGATTTTTGCACAACTTGTCGAAATATGTTATGTTAAACGACGACCTACATAAAATGCCGTATCGCTAGTCGTTTTTTAACATACTACTAATCGAAACATCGTGCGTTATGTACAAAGTTATATGCTTGTTTCGCTAAGTAAGGTGTGTTATGGTAAACCGCTATGTGTAGTAGCAGAGAGGGTTGCCAACACCCTTCTCGCGTGCGGTGTTTTAGCCGTATGTAGCGATGGACAATCTACATTCATTTGGAGGACAGAATAAAGATGCAAAGTAAAATTACCCGTTTCTTGACCTTCGGCCTCGTATGCTTGCTGCTGGCGGCTTTCGTCGGCACGGTGGGCGCACAGGACGCCGAAAAGTACATCATCACCGGCCTGAGCATGGTCGGCGGCGATATTGAAACGATTGACCCCGCACTTTCTGAAACTAGCAGCTCTAACCAAGTAATCGCCGAAATCTTCATCGGCTTGACGCACCAGAATGAAGAAACCGCCGAAGTGACCCCCGGCATCGCTGAAAGCTGGGACGTCTCCGAAGATGGACGTACTTACACGTTCCACATCATCCCGGAAATTCCATGGGTTAACTACAATGCCGAGACCGGCGCAGTCGAGCAGGTGATGGACGACAGCGGCAACCCGCGCTACGTCACCGCACAAGACATGGTTTACGGCTGGGGCCGCACGCTTGACCCCGTGACCGCTTCACCCTATGCCTACGTATTGTCGGCAGTGGTTGAAGGCGGCGTGGAATACAGCGCTGGCGAAGCAGGTGTCGAAGCCATGCAAATCGCTGCTGTCGATGACTACACCTTCGAAGTGACTCTGCCGGAACCGTTGGCTTATGCGCCGGGTATCTACGGCCTGTGGATGGCCAATCCGCAGCCGCAGTGGGCGATTGAAGCGGGTGGCGACGAGTGGACTGAACCCGAAAACATCAACACCTATGGGCCGTGGGCGTTGAAGGAATGGGCGCACGATGAGAGCATCACCCTCATCGCCAACCCCTTCTGGCCGGGAACCGATCATATCCCACAGCCAATGCTCGAAGAAGTCACCATGCGCTTCCTTGACCCGCAGGCTCAGTTCGCTGAGTACCTCGCCGGCTCGATGGATGCCATTGACGTGCCGCTGGAAGAACTTGATCGTGTTCGTGCCGATCCGACGCTCAGCACCGAATACGCGGTTGGCGCTCGTTCCTGCACCTACTGGCTCGGTTTCGACAACACCGAAGCGCCGATGGACAATGCCAACCTGCGCCGCGCGCTGTCGCTGGCCATTGACCGGCAGTCGTTGGTCGATAATGTGACTCGTGGCGACCAAGAACCCGCTCGTTGGTTCTCGCGCCCCGGTCTGGTTGCCGCTCCGACGATGGACACACACCCCGACCTCGGCATCAGCTTCGATCCCGAAGCAGCGCAAGAATCGCTGGCGATGGCCCTGTCCGATCTCGGTCTTGCGTCGGTGGATGAACTGCCGGCCTTGACGGTATCGTTCAATGACGCATCCGGTCACGGCGCTATCGTGCAAGCGATCCAGCAGATGTGGGCGGATAACCTCGGCGTTCAGGTTCAGTTGAACGCGATGGATCCGACGACGTACTTCAGCACCCTCAGCGAAGAAGCGCCGATGATCTTCCGCAGCGGCTGGTGCCAGGACTACCCCGATGCCAATAACTTCTTGTTCGACGTGTTCCACTCGGATTCGACACAGAACGACGTTGGCTACAACAATCCTGAATTCGATGCCTTGATCGAAGAGGCCCGCGTTCTGACCGATGAAGCCGAACGTCGTGAACTGTATGCACAGGCCGAAGAAATCTTCATCGTCGAAGATGCGGGTATCGCCCCGATCTACTGGTACACCTTCAACCAACTGACCAAGCCATATGTCGAGCGCACCGCGTCCGTCATTGGCCGTCAGCACTATGAGCGTTGGGATGTAACCCGTCCCTAACTCAGTAGAATAGTACGATTGTAGGGGCAGGTCTCAGACCTGCCCCTACAGCTATTTTGAGTGGAAGGTGGTCAATGGCAGCTTTTATCGCACGTCGACTTGTCTGGCTGGTACTAGTTTTATTTGTGGTCTCAACGATTACTTTTGTCTTGATGCATTCCGTCCCCGGCGGCCCTTTCAGCCGCGAAAAGCCTCTGCCACCGCAAACTATCGAACTGCTGAATGAGATGTATCATCTTGATGACCCGCTGCCGTTGCAGTATCTCAAGTGGATCGGTGACATTGCTTTGCCGCGTATTACCTACGGGGTACAGCCGCCTTCAGCAGCGCGTGATTATCTGGTGAATGTGCCGCTCCCCGCTGCGTTTGGCGAAGAGGCCAACCTGCGTTGGGTGAATTTCGGCCCCACGTATAAATCGCGCAGCCGTTCGGTGAACGATATTTTCCGCGAGAACCTACCGATTTCGTTCCAGTTGGGTGTCGCGGCATTGGCGGTAGCGATGGCAGTGGGCATTCCGTTGGGCACGATTTCGGCGTTGAAGCGTAACACCGTCTACGATTACGTGGGCATGGGTGTTGCAGTGATGGGCGTGTCTGTGCCCGTGATTATCACCGCGCCCGTGTTGCAGTACATATTCGGGGTACAACTGCGCTGGGTTCCTGTCACGGGATGGGG
>JACMMD010000979.1 GCA_014379235.1 Anaerolineae bacterium | reverse complement strand
TCCCAAAAATAAGACCGAACCTTGCGCTGCGTATAACACGCAGGCTATAAGCGCACTGTTACGATCAAAAAATGTCGTGTCATAAAGTAAACGACAACCGTGACGGTCAACATGCAAATCAGACTGAAATGGCGCGCTGCTTCAAGACCCCAAAAGGCATCAACGGCACCTGCGATTAGAGGGTAAAGGTAAGGCAGTCCAGAAAAATACAACGCATATGGCTCGGCTACTTGATCACCGCCAAGCAGAAAATCGAAATACTCACCGCCGGCATATAAGTAGAGTGCTTCATCTTGAAACGCCGTGTTATTCGAGGTCAATGAAACTACGCTTTTGGAGGGTTAAGATCATGATCAGCGGAACATATCGCAGCGCTGTTCTAGCGTTTATACCCGGAACGGTAACATAGGTTAACAGTATCAGTTGTGCCATACATACACTCCAGTTGATATGGTCATAAATTGAAACCGACAATGGATATCCGTTGTGGTCAGGGTGTGTTGCAACTGCCCTGACCACATACTTCTAAGCATAGTGAGCGACTATTCGACATCGGGTAGTGGCGACATATTAACTGATGCAGGATAGGTTGTAGTCATAAATGAACATGCGTAATAAGCCATTATGCAAATCATCCCGTTTTGAGAATGACAGGGTCTTGCGGGTAAAACGAGCCAAGCGCTGACGGAGGGTATTGAACCAACGTTCAACATGGTTGGTTTGGCCTTCGTCTTTGCCGACCATACGATGTAGCCGAGGATCAAAGATATGAGCATAGGGTTGCCAACGATCACTGAAGGAGGCACAGCGGGCATACTCGCGGGGATGCGCCGCTACAGTTGCAAGGCGCCCGTCTCACTGCGATCTCCAATCCAGTAAGCCACGACTTGACGAGTGCGGCGGCACAAGGCCAACCAAAGCCAATGCGGCTGTTGTTTGCTGCCGACAAACGACCACATCCGCAATGGAATGTGCGTCAGTGACGGTAGCTAATGGCACCCCGGTGCGACCCCATCAGCGAATGCCTGCTGCGACACGACTGCCGCAAGCGCCAGTCGTGTTTTGCCGACACCGCCGGGGCCGACAAGGGTCAAGAGGCGGCAGGGGAGTACGCAGATGTTGTTTCTGGTTGGGAAGCGGTTGGCTCAGAAACATCGCAGTTCGCGGGGCTGCCGAAGGGATTAGCTTCTCCGGTAGAGATCGTCCCACTGCTCGTCCCACCGAGCGCCACAACCGTAATCATCAGCATCTGATGTCCGTGCGTGGACTCCAGCATTGCCATCATGTCAGAGGCAGGCAATGTTCTGGGTGATACGATCAAGCACAACCGCCAGCAGCACCAGCGCCAGCCCTGCTTCCAGCCCGCGTCCCAGCTCATTATCAGCAACTGCCGATACAATCTCGAAACCTAGACCACCGCTGCCAATCAGCCCTGCTACGACGACCATTGCCAGCACCATCATCAAGGTTTGGTTGACTCCGGTCATAATCGAGGGCAGCGCCAACGGTAGCTGCACCTTGAAAAGGGTTTGCATGGGCGACGACCCAAACGCTTGAGCGGCCTCGATCACGGTTTCGTCAACATGGCGAATCCCTAGCGTTGTCAGCCGGATGACCGGAGGCAGCGCATATATGATCGATGCCAGTACGCCCGGTACTCGCCCCAAGTCGAAAAACATAATCATCGGCACCAGATAAACAAACGTGGGGATGGTCTGCAAGGTATCCAGCAGTGGGCGCAGCACAACTTCGACGGCACGAAACCGCGCCGCCAAAATTCCCAATGGAATCCCGATAGCGATAGACAGCAGCACGGCGACAATGACCTGACTCAGTGTGTCCATCGCAAATTCCCACATGCCGAGCAAGCCGATACCGAATAAGCTCACCAGTGTCAGCAGGGCCAGCCGCCAGCCGGAAACAGCCCACCCTAAAATGACGGTCAACAGAATCACGGCCAGCCATGAAAGGTTATTCAGCAACAAATCACGCAGGGGCAGCAGCAGGCTCAACGTCACGAAATCGCTGAACGGCCCTGTGCCAAACGGCGTTCCCTCGATCTCGTATAAATTGTCCTGTACCCACTCTACAGCGTTATCCACTGGCTCACGGACTGACCAGCGCCAGTCTTCAGGAAAGCCATCACGCCCGCTCTGATGCAGCAAAACCGCTGACACGATCAATGCGAGTAAACTCAACCCGTAAAAATAGCGCCGTACTTGTGGAATTTTCACCCCTCGTACCGCGTCCCGAAGTCGTTGGGATAAAATGGCGAAGCGGTAGTGGCTGCGCGGCTCGACCTTGCTCAGTGCGTAACTCAGCCGATCCAGCACCACGGACATGGCGACAATCGCCACTCCAGCTTCAAACGCTTGACCGACGCGCAGCCTTCGCATGGCGGACAGCGTTTCACGGCCAAGCCCGTTTGCGCCGATCAACGCCGTAATCACCACCATACTGAGTGCCATCATAATCGTCTGGTTTACGCCTGCCATGATCGAGGGCAGTGCCAGCGGAAGCTGTACTTTGAACAGAACCTGACGTGGGGTTGACCCAAATGCCAGCGCTGCTTCAACGGTTTCATGGGGAACCTGACTCAGTCCGAGCCATGTCAGACGCGCCACCGGAGGAATTGCATAGATCATGGTTGCGATCAGGCTAGGAACACCGCCGACCCCGAAAATCAGAATAGTTGGCACGAGATAAACGAAAGTGGGAAGTGTTTGCATGGTGTCAAGCAGAGAACGGAGTACACTTTCCACCCGTTTGCTGAGTGCCATCCAGATACCAATGGGAATGCCGATGAGCAGCGAGAACAGCACCGACAGCAGAATAAGCGACAGTGTTTGCATACTCTCATCCCACAGGTCGAACAGTCCCATCAGCAGCAAACAGCCGCCGCTGAGGACTGCGATACGCAATCCGGCGATGCGATAAGCAAACAGGATAATGCCCAGAATGAGCGTCAAGGCTGGCAGCGCCAGCAGCGCATCCTCGACGAGTGTCAGTGCGGAGTCTAAAAAGTCCGTAAGCGGTACAAAGAACCCTGTGAAGATCGGGTTCTGACCACGATTTAAGATCAGCCAAGACTGAAACTCATCGGCGGGCTGGCGCAAATTCAGGTTGAGGGTTTCGGGGAATTCTGGCGGAAACGGACGCAGAACAATGAGCGCAAGCACCAGCGTCAGAATTAGAAACCATAGCGATTTGGTCTTCACCGCTCTTCTAACGCCATTGACATTGCTTCACGATCTACATAACCAAGCGGTTGCCGCTGTTCGTCCACAACCAGAATCGGCTGTTCGTCTACCAGCGAAATAGGCAGCAGTTCTTCCAGCGTCGTCTCGGGCGAACACACTTTGCCCGTTGTGATTGACGGCTGCCAGAGTTTCATAATGGTGCTCGCAGTCAAGACTTTCGCACGCGGGATATCACGGGTAAATTCACGCACATATTCGTCTGCCGGATGGTTCATGATTTGCTGCGGCGTTCCGATTTGCACAATCTCACCATCTTTCATGATAGCGATATGGCTGCCGAGACGAACGGCCTCGTAAAAGTCGTGGGTGATAAAAATCATCGTCTTGTTCATCAGCTTTTGCAGCCGCAGCACTTCGTCCTGCATCTCGCGCCGGATCAGTGGGTCGAGCGCACTGAAAGGCTCGTCACACAGCAGAATCTCCGGGTCAACCGCCAGCGCCCGCGCCAGCCCTACTCGCTGCTGCATCCCGCCGCTCAGTTCATGCGGGTAGTGTTGATCCCATCCGCGCAGCCCCACCAAATCAATGATTTCGTGGGCGCGCTGATTGCGGCGGGACTTGTCGATACCCTGAACTTCAAGTCCATAGGCAACGTTGTCGATTACACGGCGGTGGGGAAACAACCCGAAGCGCTGGAAAACCATGCTGATCTGATGCAGGCGTAGATTCCGCAGTTGTTTTTTGTTCATGTGCAGCACATCCTCGCCATTGACTAGAATGCTGCCGCTGGTCGGCTCAATCAGCCGCGTTAGACAGCGTACTAACGTGGATTTTCCGCTGCCGGATAAACCCATGACGACAAAAATCTCGCCCGCCTGAACTTCAAACGAGACATCTTTCACAGCGACAATATGGCCGGTTTCCAGAAGTTCTTCGCGTGTGCGCTGCCCTTTAAAGACAGACTGCGGGCGCGGGCCAAAAACCTTCCACAGATTGCGACAGTCGATTTTGCCCATTAGTTTTGGCGCAGGATGAAATCGGCGCAGCGTTCACCGATCATCATGCAGGTCAGGTTCGGGTTGATGGTGGTGATTTTCGGAAAGACGGAAGCATCGGCCACGCGCAGGCCGTCAATGCCGTGTACGCGCAGGGTCGGATCAACTACCGCCAGTTCGTCGGTTCCTATGCGGCATGTCCCCGCCGGATGATAGACGGTGTTGCCAGTCTGCCGCACCCATGCCGAGATTTCCTCATCCGTCTGAATGTGATCACCGGGAGTCAGTTCGCGCTTCACCCATGATTGCAGTGCAGGCTGCGCCGCAATCCGCCGCGCCAATTTGATCCCCGCCACCATCACCCGTTCATCATATGGGTCGCTGAAGTAACACAGGTCAATCACGGGCGCATCAGCAGGGTTTGCGGAACGCAGTTTCACAAACCCCGTGCTTTTGGCGCGGGTAACGTTCGGTGTCAGGCAAAAGCCGTTGGCTGCGGTTGGATAACCGTAGCGCGCCGTCTGAATATCGAACACTTCTGTGCCAAAATGGAACATCAGATTGGGCAGTGTTTCATCCGGCTCGGTAATGGCAAATATGCCGATTTCATAGAGCTGCGTGGTCTCTAGCGGGACTTCGCGGGCGGCTTCCCAGTTGATGACCCCTTCAGGGTGATCCTGCAAGTTTTGTCCCACGCCGGGTAGATGCTGCACAAGCGGAATGCCAATTTCGTTGAGATGTTCTTGCGCGCCGATGCCGGACAACAGCAGCAGTTTGGGGGTATCAATCGCCCCGCAGCAGACGACGACTTCACGATTACAGGTAAACGTGCCCCTGCTGGTTTCGATGCCGACAGCGCGATTCTGTTCGTCTACAATAATCTGACTGACCAATGTTTCCGTAAAGATTGTCAGTCGTTGATCCCACTGCGACAGCGGATGCAAATAGGCTACCGAACTGGACTCGCGTATGGGGCCGCGTTTGTTCAACTGGAACCAGCCCACACCCTCGCGCAGCGGCTCCTCATTGAAACGTTGAAGTGGAAATCCGGCCTGCTGTGCCGCTTCGATCATCGCCCTGCCACATTCATTCACAGGCGGCGCGGTTTCTAAGCATACCTTTTCTAGCACACAGTCAAAATATGGGCGGGTGTCAGCGGCAGACCAGCCCGCCGCACCGCTATCGCGCCAACCGTCCATGTCTTCATCGGGCGGGACAAAAGCAATACACGAGTTATGCGAACTGCACCCGCCCAGCACTTTGCCCCGCGCATATTGGATTTTGCCGTTGGCGCGTGGGTTGTCCTCGATGCGGTAGTCATAATCAAGCTCGGACGCGAGGAGCGCTGGCCACTGGCGCAGTTCCAAAATCGTCGCGTTGCCTTCATCGCTGGGGCCGGCCTCAAACAGCGCGATCCTTCCAGCCCTCGCTTCTGCCAGCCGAGCGGCGACAATCGCACCTGCGCTGCCGCCGCCGACAATGAGATAATCGAAATTCGTCATCATCAAACCTTTCAAGCGAGATCAATGAAGACTGTTTTGTAGTCGGTGAATTTCTCAAACACCGTGCGCCCACCTACGCGCCCGATGCCGCTGCGTGAACCAGCCGCGCCACCGAAGGCGATATGCGGTTCATACCAGTTCGTCGTGTCGTTGATGACCACAGTGCCGGATCGTACTACATCGGCAAACTGCATCGCCTTTTTCAAATCCTGCGTGAAGATGGCTGTCGTGAGTCCATAGGTCGAGGTATTGACGATAGTGAGCGCCTCGTCCACATCGCGGATGACCTGCACCGGAACCACCGGCCCGAAGGTCTCATGCGTCGCTACCTGCATCTGACCTGTCACCTGATCGAGCAGGGTAGGCTGATAGTAAAGCGGTGTCGGGAAATTGTTTGCCCGTGCTCCACCAGAGACGAGCGATGCGCCCTTTGCCAGCGCATCCCGCACATGCTGATCCATCTTCGATGCAACGCCCTCGTTATTCAGCGGGCCCATCGTGGTTTCACGCGCAAATGGGTCGCCAAGCCGTATCTGCGTGGGGATGATGTCTGCTAGTCGTTCCAGCAGCGCTTGATGCACCGTCTCCTGAACGAGAATAAGTTCAGCGGCGCTGCAACTTTGCCCCGCACATAAAAACGCGCCCTTGATAATTGCGTCTGCTGCCCTGTCCAGATCGGCATCATCAAGCACGATCAGCGGGCCGTTGCCGCCCATTTCCAGCAGCAGTTCTTTGCCCGCCGCCCGCGCTGCGACCTTATGCCCTGTTTCAATCGAGCCGATAAAGCCGATGGCATGAGTTACCTTGTTCACCGCGATTTCGTCCCCGACAACCGCGCCGTATCCTGTAACGAGGTTGAGCAATCCCGCCGGAAGCCCGGCTTCGACAATACATTCCGTCAGCAGCACCGCACACAACGAAGTTGAGGGGGCGGGTGCCCAGACGACAGCATTCCCTGCCGCCAGCGCGGGAGCGATGAGTTCGGCGGGCATAGTGTAGGGCCAGTTCCACGGGGTGATAATGCCGATAACACCACGCGGAACCCGCTGCACTATCACCCGTTTGCGGGCATCCATCGAGGGCGGGCAAAAGCCTTCCAGTCGCAGCCCATCGCCAGCCGCAAGCCGGAAATATTCAACCAGTTCATCGACTTCCTGATAAGCCTCACTGTACAACGGCTTCCCCTGTTCGAGGGTGAGTGTATTGGCAAGCTCATCACGGCGTTCGATAATGCGCTGCGCGACAGCTTCCAGAAGGCGACTGCGTTCAAAGGCAGATCGCCGCGACCAGTCCGGCCATGCCGCGTTTGCGGCATCAAGCGCCTGTTGAACGTCAGCACGGGTGCCTTCGGCGACCATGCCAATTACCGTACCTGTAACCGGGCTGATGATCTCGAAACGGTTGTCGCCACCTGTCCAGTGACCGTCGACATAAAGTTGGGTTTCGCGCATCGTTTGTCCGTATCTGTTTATGGCTGCCAATTATGCTGAAAATATTTACGCAGTACCAACTTTACGTGTTCAGTCGGGTAACTTATAATCTTACGACCTGACCACTTATACACCGAATAGAGAAACTCATGAAGAAACCCTTGCTGGCGGTTTTGCTTTTGCTCATTCTGGGGGTTCTGACCGCGCCGGGACTCGCGCAGGATCAGATGCCTATCGTACTGGTTGAGAACAACTGGACAGCATCGTCGATTAACGTTAACGTCGCCAAACTGCTGATTGAAAATGAACTGGGCTATGCGGTTGAAATTCTAACGCTGGACGAAAGCGCCCAGTGGGCCGCCATCGCCGCAGGTGACGCCCAAGCCAGTCTTGAAGTGTGGCCTTCGGGGCATCAGGAAAACATTGAACTTTACATCAACGAACTGGCAGCCGTTGTGGACGGTGGGCTGCTGGGGCCTATCGGCAAGATTGGCTGGTACATCCCAACTTACTTGTTGGACGAACATCCCGAACTTGCCACATGGGAAGGGTTCGTTGAACCTGAAAATGCGGCGCTGTTCGCAACGGCTGAAACGGGTGCGATGGGGCGCTTCGTCGGTGCCGCGCCGGGTTACGTTCAGTATGATGCCGAGATCATCAACAATCTGGGCATGAACCTTGAAGTTGTGTCCGGTGGGTCGGAAGAAGCGATTCTGGCCACCGTGCGCGCCGCCTATCGCCGTGAAGAACCTGTCCTCTTTTACTTCTGGACACCGCATTCATTCCATGCAGAATATGATCTGACTGAAGTCGAACTGCCGGAATACAGTGAGGAATGCTACGCAGGCATCGAGGAAGGCAACAGCGAAAACATCGCTTGTGATTACCCCGATGATGTCCTGTTCAAGATTTTCAACGCAGACCTCGAAACCCAAGCGCCGGATGTGTTCAATTTCCTAAGTAATATGAACTACACCAGCGAGGATCAAATCGAAATGATGGCGATGGTCGATGTGGATGGGCTGACCGCCGAAGAAGCCGCCGCCGCATGGATTGAGGACAACGAAGATGTGTGGAGCGTCTGGTTCCTTGAGCCGGAAGAAGCAGCCCAAGCGACTGCCGAAGCTACCGAAACGGTAGAATAATTTCAGGCGAATGCTGAGATATCTAGGCAGCGGAACGTAACCCGTTAGTGGCACTGGTTTAGACACGTTTGGAGTCACCGCTCGGAAAATGAAAACCCGCTTTTGTGCGGGTTTTTATTTTCCTGACAAGAAGCAGGTGTCTAAACAATTGACTGCTCGGCGGTGTTCCTGTCACCATTAGTAAGCAATTTCGATCATGCCGCGATAGGTTTGGGTGTCCGTTAAGTGTTTGAGCAGTTTTGTGACATAAGTCCATTTGGATGGCTCTATTCATCGTATTTGACAAAGTTTCTCGTGTTTGTTATTGTCAACTGATAATTGTTAACAATTAACACCTTTCACTTTGAGAGAAAATTGCTATGAAAATTACCCGTTTAGAGACCATCTGGCTTGATGACCAACCGAATACAACGTGGCTGCGTATTCATACCGATGACGGACTGATCGGCCTCGGTGAAACCTTTTACGTGCCGCGTGCCGTCAGCGCCATCATTCATGACGTGTTCGCGGTGCTGCTGCTCGGACGAAGCCCCTTCGACATCGAGAGTCACTGGCACAACATGATGGGGACGGTCAATTTCTTTGGCTTTGCAGGCAGCGAAATGCGGGCTATCAGCGCTGTCGATGTGGCACTGTGGGACATACTCGGTCAGCACACAGGCCAGCCGATTTACAATCTGCTCGGTGGTCGCAGCCGTGACCGCATCATGATTTACAACACCTGCGTCAGTCACGGGCCGCATCAGGATTTCCATCGCTGGCGGGAACACGAGCAAACAGGCGATCTCGCGGTTGAACTCCTCGAATCGGGCACCAAGGCCATGAAAATCTGGCCGTTCGACCAGTTTGGTACGTCGATAGGCGGCCCTGTGGGCCAACGAGCAGGCGTAGAGGCGGTTGGGCCGGTCACGCATTACTTGAGCAAAGAGCAGCTTAAGAAGGGTTTATCCTACGTCGAGGACATTCGCAGGGCTGTGGGCGACAAAATGGAAATCGCCATCGAAGGTCATGCGCGCTGGAATTTGACTGAAGCGACGAAAATTGCGCGAGGACTCGAACCCTACGACATTCTGTGGCTGGAAGAAATCATGCCGCCGGATAACCCTGAAGCGTATGCACGCTTGAAGCAGGATACGAAAATCCCGCTGTGTGTGAGTGAGCGTTTGTTCACACGCTTTGGCTTCCGCGCCGTGATCGAACAAAACGCCGCTGACATCATCATGCCCGATATGGCGTGGACGGGTGGTTTGAGCGAGACGCGCAAAATCTGTTCGATGGCGGACACGTATTATTTGCCCGTCACCAGCCATGACACCATCGGCCCCGTTGCGCTATGGTCGGCGGCACACCTGATGCTGCACATACCCAACGCCATGATGATGGAGACGGTGCGCGCATACACTGAGGGCTGGTATCGGGACGTGATGACCGACATCATCCCAATCAGCGACGGAATGCTGTCGCTGCCGGAAAAGCCCGGTCTCGGCACGGCGCTGCGCGAGGAAGTTTTGCAGCGTCCCGATGTGCATATCGAAGTTTCGGACATCAGCCAGAAGCGCAGCGCGTCTAAGGGCTGATATGCGAACTTTTCGGATTGCGATTACTGGCGATTTCCTGAACGCGGAAGGCACAAGCGCTTACGGCGATTTAGGTTACGGGCCGTTGGATGCCTGCCCCTATATCGACTATCACTACATCATGGAACACGCGCCGCAGCCCGAAGACCCACACTACTGGGATCGGCTGTACTCGATGGAAGTCAAAGCGGAGCATGTGGCCAACGTCGATGCGTTTATCGTTTTGCGCCCGTATATCAGGCCGCATGTTTTTGCCAATGGCGCGGGCGACCTGACGATCATCGGGCGTTCGGGCGCGGGCTACGATAAGATCGACGTTCCGGCGCTGACTGCCAACGATGTCGCGCTGTTCAACCTGCCGGACGTGCTGACCCATGCGACAGCATCCTCAGCCCTGATGTTCATCCTCGCGCTGGCCAAGCGGCTGCCCGCTCAAGATCGAGTGACACGGCAAGCACGTTGGGATTTGCAGCCGCAGGTCATGGGCATGGAGATCGAGAACAAAACGCTCGGTATCATTGGACTCGGCGCAAGCGGGCGCGAACTGGTGCGGCTGGTCGCGCCGTTCAATATGCGCGTGATCGCGTATTCGCCCAATGCTGATCCAACTCAAGCGGCGGCGCTTGATGTTCGACTGACTTCACTCGAAGAAGTCATGCGCGAGTCGGACATTGTCAGCATCCATTCCAATCTCACGCCTGAAAAACATAAAATGATTCGCGCCGAACATCTGGCGATGATGAAGCCATCGGCCTATCTGGTCAACGTGGCGCGGGGTGCGCTGGTCGACGAGACGGCTCTGTACCACGCGCTGCGGGATGGAAAACTGGCGGGCGCCGCGCTCGATACCTTCGAGGTGGAGCCCCTGCCGCAGGACAGTCCGCTGCGCGAGCTGGACAACGTCATCCTGACGCCGCACCTGGTGGGAGTCACCCGCGAGTCCATCGAGGCCGTTGTGCCGGCGGCTGTGGAAAACATCACCCGGGTGCTCAGCGGCGCGCTTCCCTTGTACTGCAAGAACCCCTACATCCTGCCGCGTTGGCGCGAGCGCCTGGCGCAGCTGGCGACCCAGGC
>JACMMD010000978.1 GCA_014379235.1 Anaerolineae bacterium | reverse complement strand
GACATTGGCTTCGCTTCGGGTGAACGCTTGCGGCTCGGTGAAACGCAGGCTGACCAGCAGCGCCGCGATCATCGGCAGCACTGACAGCCACATCACAATCTGGAACGAAAGCGCCGCGATCACGCTGCCGATCACGGCTGAAATGCCCAACGCCGTTTGATACATCGACGACGTTTTGCCGAGATATTCTTGAAACTGTTCGCGCTGGCCGCTCTCTGCCAATGTATCATGCAGCAGCGCTTCGTTGTTGCCGCTGTAAAACGAGCGCGCCAAACCTTGCAGCGCCGCACCAATGAGCAACACAGGATAACCGCCGACAACACCGGCCAGCGCATAAAAAAACATCGCCAGCACATCGGCAATCGCCCCGCAGACCATCGTACGCTTGCGTCCGATCATGTCCGAGAATACGCCCGTCGGCACTTCGCATAATGACTGTGACAGCATAATCACCGAATACACGCTCATGCCGAGCGCATAGGAGCCGGCGATTTGCGAGTAGTACAGAATGGCAATTGGCGCGTAGAGCCGGAAATCCGACCAAAAATTGAACCACGACAACAGTCGAACGTTGCGCGGGATAGGCATGATGAAGGGCTTTCAAGGGTGTTTGCGAACGAAAAAGTGCACGTAATTGTAGGGCTGTTATACGCTGCTTACGAGGGCGGTTCGTCGTCCTCGTCCTCTTCAAAGGCGGTGAAACGCATGAAGGCCCGTTCCTGCGGTGTCATGTCGTCGGGGTATTTGGTCTCGTCGTAGGCTTCCATGATGCGGTAGCCCTCTTTGATGTAGCCGCGAATCGTGTGCAGACTGATGCCCATCTCGTGCGCGGCGAGGTGCGCGGGCATGCCTTCGACCACGCACAACTGAATCGCCTGCCGGATGCGGTCAGTCAATTCGGGGTATTCGCGTTGATCGGGCAGGTGCGTCGCGTGGAAGATGCGCGTGTTGAATACTTCGGCATCCGCGCAGGCTTTGGCCACACCGGGAGTCACGATAAAATTATGTACCATGCCGTAGCACACGGCCCACGCGATTTGTAAGCGAACTTCCTGCTTGAGCAAGAAACCGAACGCGCCCGCGTCCGCCGCGGCTTCAACCATCGTGGGGTCAACAGTCTGCGCGAGGCACAGCACTTTCACATTTTTGACCACCTGCTCTAGACGCTGGATGATCTCAGCCAACGCCGTTGGCCCGCCGAGCAAATCCACGCCGAGTACAACCACGTCCGGCTGTTCGGCTAAGGGTGTTTTGCGGATGTGTGTCCAAACCTCTGCTATCGTGTTAGCAAGGTGAGTCACCCGCGTGCGCCGATCCCACGCCAGATAGCTGTTGATCGCTTGCAGGGCATAGTAATCGGTGTCCATCACCACAACCTTGAGGTTGAGATTATCGAGACGTGGTGTACTCATTATGCAGCCTTGTGTGTTGCGATCTCGCTCACTACCGAGTTTAGGCCGAATTGGGGACAGGCGCAATAACAAGCACTGTACTTTGTGGAATATTCATGCTTGTTGAAATAGTCGGTAGCTCAATCGTTGACGGGTTAGAACAGGTGAGCTATATTCGGGTCGTAATCCTATTCGTTGAAAGCCAACGCTGCTATGAAAAAGCAAAAAGAAACTGTCGATGAGTTTATGGACAAACTCGACCATCCGCTCAAAGCCGAAGTGCAGGCGGTTCGAGAGATCATTAAGGGCGTGAATCCGAACATCACCGAACAGATCAAGTGGGTCGCGCCGAGTTTTAGCTATAAAGACTACATAGCGACGTTCAATCTCCGCACTGACAAGCATGTCCATCTTATTTTTCATAACCCGGCGATTGCCAGCATCCAAAGCGACATACTCGAAGGCGACTATGCTGATAGGCGCATGACTTACTTCACAGATATGGCTGATGTACAGGCCAAAAAGGCTGCTGTTGAGTACGTCGTGGGTGAACTTATCCGGTTAATGGATGAGTAGTTTGTAGGGGCAGTTCTCACATCTGCTCTACAGATCATAGCGAATCATGAGTAGCGCGATGTAGAGGCGGAGACGGCGCGCCATTCGGGTGGGTCTTGTTGGAGCCGCCAGCGCCAGCCCGCCGGATAGCCGAGCATCTTGGCCACGTCGCCCACGACACGAATCACCGGAATGAGCGCCAGCACTTGCAGTCGTTCCCATGACGATAGGTGTGGGCCGCTGTGCATGACACTTGGTAGCCGTCGATAAGGCGCGCTCAGGTAGCCCGCCGCTCCCGGTAGAATCAGCACCCACAAAAGTGGATGAACCGCTGCGCCAAGCGCGAAGATCAACGGCGCGGCCACCAGATACGTGCCATAGCGGATAATGTGCCGCTTGCGCCACAGGTCGGCTTTGCCATCACCTCGCGCATACAGGTAATACTGACGGAAGAATGACTTTAACGACGAGCGCGGGCGAAAGTGGGCCACTGCGTCCAGTGCCAGCGCGAACGGCCCCAACTGCTTCAACTGCAAATCAAATACGAGGTCTTCGCAGTAGTCCAGCCATTCGGGATAGCCGCCGACCTGTCGCCACGCGCTTTTGCGAAAGGCCACGCTGCGGCTGCTCGGTAGAAAGGTAGCGGGGTTGATTTCGCTGTGCAGCGGCAGCGTCGTTGCGCCGAGCGCGACCTCGAACGGTGTATGTGCGTCGGCATGAAAGAAGCCCGCGACCACTTGCTGATCGGGGATGTCGCTTAAGGGGCGTGTTAGGCGTTCCAGCCACGCATTATCCAGCACCACACCCGCGTCAGTCACGGCGATGATGTCGCCTTGAGCGGCCTCGATAGCACGGTTGCGGCCTTCGCTGATGTTACAGCCCGCTTCGATCAGGACACGCAACGGTATGCGTCCGGCGTATTCGTTCATGATGGCGACAGTATCATCAGCGCTGCCACCATCGACGATGACCACTTCGTCGGGTTGGCGCGTCTGCCTCGTCAGCGATTCCATGAGCGGGCGAATGCTTTCGCCTTCGTTTAAGACGGTTGAGATCAAACTAATCAAAGCGCACCACGACCTGACCGATACTTTCTCCGCGAGAAGCGTATTCTAGCGCATCGGGGATCGAGTTTGCGCCTATGAATGGCGTCGGGTCAATCACGACGCGAAGTTTGCCAGCGCGATGCATTTCGTACAACCGTGTCAAATGGCGCGGGCCGTATACCGCGTAATATGCGGGCAGCCAAAATTCGTTGGCCCCATTTACAGACTGCGGAACAACGGTCATGCGCTGACCATTCATGGCGAGATGTGCAAGACAATCCTCACAGCGTTGACCGTCAGTTTCAAAAAGAATATCAATGTTGTCAGGTATTTTCGCGGTGTCGGTGTTATGCACTACCGTATCACAGCCAAGTTCAAGCAGCAATGTTTTCTGCTCATCGCTTTTGTAGAGTCCGATAACGCGCTGCCCGGCCTGTTCGGCAAGCTGAACGGCGATATGGCCGACTGCCTGTGCTGCCGACGTGACGAGAACCATTTGGCTGTTTCCAAATGCGTTATACGCCACTTCGTTGAGTACGATTGAGGCGGTGATTCCACTGCTTGCAAGCGCGACGATCTCCGGCGTGGCGTTGGCGATGGGGATGGTGCGAATGGCTTCGGCGGCGAAGTAGCCGCCAGAGTCGGAAATGCTGCTATATTCGACGTTGAGCGCCAACAGCGTATCCTGTTC
>JACMMD010000977.1 GCA_014379235.1 Anaerolineae bacterium | reverse complement strand
GCCGGCTGATATTGCTGCCCATGCGCTCGAAGATCTTGATCCGACTTTTGCTACGCAAGTTCGCCCCGGTGATGTCGTGATCGCCGGACGTAATTGGGGCTGTGGCAGCAGTCGTGAACAGGGTGTCACGGCGCTGAAATACTGCGGGGTTGCTGCTGTGATCGCCGCCTCGTTTAATGGGCTGTATTTCCGTAACTGTATCAATCAAGGGCTGCTGCCTGTTGTCTGTCCGGGATTGAGCACTTATGTTCAAACGGGCGACACGATTGTGCTTGACCGGGAAGCAGCAGAAATTGTCGTCGGTGAACTGGTTTTTAGGATGCCCTTATTCTCGCCTTCGGTGCAAGCGATTCTATCGGCGGGCGGGCTAGTACCCATGCTACAGCGACGTTTTGAAGGGACTGCATAATGTCGGATGAATTATTGATCGAATTGGTTCGTCGCTACAGCCCGTCTATGAAGGAAGCGGATGCTGTGAAATATCTGGTCGAGTGGATGACAGGACACGGATTTCAAGCGTCTGTTGACGAGGCAGGTAATGCTTGCGGTGAACGTGGAGAAATCAACGCGCCTAACACACTGCTGTTATTGGGTCACATCGATACCTATCCCGGCGAGATTCCGGTTCATGTCGAGGACGGGCATCTTTACGGACGTGGAAGTGTAGACGCAAAGGGATCGCTGTGTACCTTTGCCGAAGCAGCAGCTCGGGCGATTATCCCGGACGGGTGGAAAGTAATCATCATCGGCGCGGTGGAAGAGGAATGTGCGAGTAGCAAAGGCGCGTATCATGTTCGTGATCTATTCGACCCCACACTTTGTATCATTGGCGAGCCAAGCGGAGTGGATCGAATCACGTTGGGTTATAAAGGGCGGCTGATCGTCGATTATTCTGTGGCGCGTCCAGCGGCTCACAGTGCCCGACCAGAACCGAGTGTTGGCGCACTTGGCGCAGCATTCTGGCAAGCCATCTTGGCATGGACAGAGCGTGAAAACGCCGGAGTTGAGCGTAACTTCGACCAAATTGCGCCGCGTCTCAACGCCATCAATACCGAAACCGACTATTTCTGTGAACGGGTGCATATGACCGTTAGTTTTCGGCTGCCATCGCGATTTACTCCTGATGATGTTGTGGCTATCGTATCGGCGTTTGCCGAACCTGAAAGCGAGCTACGCGCTCATAATGCCGAACACGCTTATCTCGGTGATAAGAATAATGCGCTGGTACGTGGGATGCTGTCGGCCATACGCACTCAGGGCGAACGGCCAGCGTTTGTACTCAAAACAGGCACGAGTGATATGAATGTCGTCGGTGCAAAGTGGAAATGCCCAATTATCGCTTACGGGCCGGGGGACAGCAGTCTCGATCATACGCCAAACGAAAACCTCGCTTTGGACGACTATGCTCGTGCAGTCACGACGTTACGTCACTTCATCGAGAGTCTTTATCACGGGTAATAAGTTCAAGCTATGCCAGTGCGCGTCGGTTTAGAATTTAT
This sequence comes from Anaerolineae bacterium, assembly GCA_014379235.1. Lineage (GTDB taxonomy): Bacteria > Chloroflexota > Anaerolineae > Aggregatilineales > Phototrophicaceae > JACMMD01. The sequence goes on along the minus strand of JACMMD010000977.1, from coordinate 1,609 downwards.
TTACTTGGTGAGAGTGCCAGCACATCAGTATACTAAACTCGTGTCGGTGCTTACGGATTATCACGCGACGGTTACTCTTAGATGGGTCGTACTTCCAATCGAAACCTTTATCGCCCTAAGCCTAGCCTGCGCTCGACCAAAACGGGTGAGGCAGGTGGACGGCAATCATTCCTAATTGAGGCTGAGGTTGTCGATGGTCTCGCGTCATTTGCGCGTGAGGAGCTGACTGCAAAACTGGGCACGCAGTTCCGTGCCGTTGTATCTGAACCGTCCATAACGGGCAGCGTTCAATTCTACTATTGGGGCGATCTTCATCAGCTACTTACATTGAAGACTGTGCAGGCGGTGTATCTCGTCCGCAATTTTGACGTTCCACGTCCCCGTGCTTTACTCGGCAACGAACATTTTCAAAATCTGCAACGCGATATTGCAACGGCGATACAGCTTTCGCCACCGGACAGCTATAAGACATTCTATATCAGCGCTGCCGGATCAGACTCGTCTGTGATGGTTCGCCTCAAAGACGAACTGACACGGACTACAGGACTCATCAATGGCGAAGAAGAAGGCGATTTGCTGATCAGGTTACGCCGGGATCGGAAGGGTGGCGGCTGGCAGTCGCTGGTTCGACTCACGCCGCGCCCACTGGCTACACGTTCATGGCGGGTTTGCAATTTTCCCGGCGCGCTCAACGCAACGGTTGCCTATGTGATGGTTTTGTTGACCGAACCAAAGCCGGCGGATGTTTTCTTAAACCTCGCATGTGGTTCGGGAACGTTTATGATCGAGCGTTTGGCGACAGGAAGCGCGAAGATTGTGATGGGCTGCGATATAAGCCTCGATGCCCTAGAATGCGCCCAGATGAATCTTATGGAAACTCGGTTCACGAATCGAGTTCGACTGAATTGTGGAGACGCAACACGGCTGCCGTTAGCTGAGAACAGTGTAAGCGCATTTTGCGCGGATTTACCGTTTGGTAATCTGGTGGGTTCACATGATGCGAATCTGGTACTTTACCCGGCGCTCTTAGATGAAGCGGCGCGGGTGTCGCGGCATGGAGCGCGTTTCGCGTTAATCACCCATGAGATACGCCTGATGCAAAATTTGCTTGAACAACAGCAGGGGTGGGTTTTAGAGACAACGATTCCGATTACGCTGACAGGTCTCCACCCGCGAATTTATGTTCTCATCAGAAAATAGTTTAGGTGGCTGAAGTGAAGCGTGAAAGCAAACCTGCACAAAATGTGCCGTCGATAGATGTGCTGCGTTCGAAGGCGCTGATCGTCTATGACGGGCTGACCAAACTTTACGGTGAGCGACCTTTAATCCCGCGCCGTGACCCCATGCACGAACTGATCTCCACAATTCTTTCGCAGCGCACCAATCATCGCAATGAGTCAGCAGCATATCGGCGGATGTGGGAACGGTTCGAATCGTGGGAAGGCGTTCGTGATGCGCCCGTCGAAGAATTAGCAGAAGCGATTGCGCCATCAAACTACGCGGAGACCAAAGCGCCGAACATTCAGAAAACGCTGGGAAGAATCATCGAAGAGCGCGGAGAAACCTCTATAGAATTCCTGCGCGACTTGCCGGCGGATGAGGGATTAAG
>JACMMD010000976.1 GCA_014379235.1 Anaerolineae bacterium | reverse complement strand
TGCATCAATCACGGTTTGTCTATCCGCACCCATCTGTCTTCCCGCATCAGTATTTGCCGGAACGTCCAAGTTGCTTGCGGGCGACTGCTGATTACCACGCAGGTTTGACATCTCTGTCGGCAGCAAACGAAAAATATCGCTCATATAATCCCTCTTTCAATGTGTAGGCCACCCCATAGCGGCCTTGTTAATTGGTAACGGCGATTGAAGTGAAGTTCCAAGAAAACCGTAAACGCGAAATTCACCCAGAAGCGCAGTGTGGCGGGCCACACGATCGACGAGCAACCCAGCAGCGCGCCCGTATGCACCACGCCAATGGCACACTCATCCCCGGAAATCACCTAACCTGAACTTTTCACAAATATCGCCAACGCTAGGTCGGCGTGGTTGGTGGGTCGGAATTCCCGCCAAAGCGTGCTGATGTGAAAGAACCAGGCGAAACTTGCCCTACCCATGAAATTGGGAGGTATGACAGAGGCGGTGATTAGGAAGGGTGGGTGGTCGGTTCGCGGCTGACCGGACGTGCCTGGATCAGGGTGAGAGCTGCAGCCTTGGCGGCTGCGGTACGAACAGGCGCTCGGTGACTATTTTCAGCAAATGCTTGAACGGACACGATGAAGGCAGGTGCAGAATCACGCGATCCTTGTACTGCTTGACCTGAACGGCAATCTTGAACAGCTTTGTGATGACCGTCGCTGGCTGCGCGGTAGCCAGCAACGTGTTCTGCAAGACCTGACTGCGCAATTGTTGATGCAGGATGTAGGCGGCAGCGTGTTCGAGCAGGCGCATAAAGTTGGCCACGAAGGTGGTGCACGATGTGCGATCCGATGCCAGTTCAGATTTGAGATGTTTGATCCAGTTTTCCGACTGGCCGCGTCCACAATAGAGTTGCTCATAAGCGCAATCGGGCGTTGGCGCGTCCAGCGATGTCACGATGAAGCGCGGGTTTTCTCCCAGCGCCATCACCTCTGCCTTTTGCACCACGCGCCACGGTTTGCTCCACGAGCCGGCGGCGTAGTCAAATTCGCCATACAGGCGCACCGAATCGGGCACGGCGTCGAACGTTTGCACATCGGCCCACAATTTACATGCGCTTTGCATGAGCGGTTCGGCCAGCCGGTTGATGACCGTATTGCTGGCAAGGCCAAAGATGAAATCGGTATGCGGCATCGCGTCGATCATCGCCATCAATTCCGGCGTACTGAAGTGGCCGTCGCCGCGCACCAGGATCTGCGTATCGGGAAAGTGCCTGCGGATACGCTTGAGCACCCGCCGGAGAATCATGGCATTCTCGGCCCCCGTCGCACGCCTGCCCGAACGCAGCACCGCCGCCACCAGCGCGCCGGACATGCCCTCGAAGATCATCAGCGGCAGGTAGCAGGTGCTTCTGTAATGGTGGTTGTAGAAGGCCAGCGGCTGCTGCCCGTAGACGGCATCTTCGGCGTGGTCGATATCGAGCACCAGCGCCTGCGGCGGCGTCGCGTAGCCGGCGATGAATTGATCGACCAGGGCTTCGCTGATGCGATAGAGGTCGCGCCCCGTGACAGCGTGCTCAAGCCGCGAGATCGTCGCGCCGGAAGCCAGCGCCCCCTGCGTCTTGTCAGCGCCGAACGGCTTATGACCGACCCCGATCTGGAACACCGGATCATGGCGCAGCGTATTGCAGTCATTGCCATCCTCATAGCCACAGGCGATCTGATAGCTGCGCTGTTTGATGAGGTCGTGCATCGTGTGAGTGATGTAGCCGGGATGACGCTTGTCGATGATTGCCGCAGCGATGCGCCCGGTCAAACCGATCTGGCGATCAACACCGCTGACGAGGAGCGCGCCGAAGTCGGAGGACAGGCCGCCGCCATTGAAATCACCTCGGATTGTGCAGCCGGGAATGGAGGGAAAGCGGAGTTGTTCTGCTACAGATGTCGGGCCGGGCAACGTCATGTGTGATTACGCAGTTGTTTTTTGAAAAACTTGATTCTATCAATGGCTTGGCTTACTTTTCGGTGAATTTATGAAAAATTCAGGCTAAATAAACGTTGCATCTTCACTTCAATGGCTTTCGTGTAGCTCATCACTCTCCGTCCCCCTGCGTAGCTGAACGTCTTCTATTGTCCACGCAGCTACGCTTGGCCAG
>JACMMD010000975.1 GCA_014379235.1 Anaerolineae bacterium | reverse complement strand
TCTTTGCGGAAGTTGACAAACCGCAGCGACGTTAGCCGCTCCAAAATCGTGAGGCTGGTGTTTTCACGGACGTTCAACACGCGGAACAGTGCTTCACCTTTGCGATCTTCGGGCGTGTAGCACAGTCCGGCATTCATGGCGTCTCGCGGCGAATGGATGGTCACAGGCTGACCGTCGATTTCAATCGTGCCGCTGGTGGCGGGGATTGCGCCGAACAATGTTTTGCCGAGAACGGTGCGGCCTGCGCCGATCAGCCCCGCGATGCCCAGAACTTCACCACGCCGCAAATCGAAGCTGATGTTCTTGAGCTTGCTGTTCGACAACCCGCTAACGCGCATCACGACTTCATCGCTGGCATGGCTTTGCTGGCTGAAAAGGTCGGTGAGCGGGCGGCCAACCATCAGGCTCATCATCTCAGTTTCGCTGACTTCGTGGGTGGGGCGCACGGTAATCATTTCACCGTCGCGCAGAATAGCCACGCGATCCGTCAACTGCACGATTTCGCGCAGACGGTGAGAGACGTAAATCACGGCCACGCCGCTTTCGCGCAGCCGCCGGATGATCGAAAATAAATGCTCGACCTCTTCTTCGGACAGTGACGAGGTTGGCTCATCGAGCGCGAGTACGTTCACGCCGTCTTTGAGAGCGCGCAAAATCTCAACAAGCTGTTTCTGCGCGGGGGTCATGCTGCCCGCTTTGGCCGTCAGCGAGATTTGTCCTTCGAGACCGAGCTTGGCCAATTGTTCGCGGGCGTTCTGGTGCAGCTTACGCCAGTCGACAAACGGGCCGAACAACTTCGGCAGTTCATTGATATATAGGTTTTCGGCCACGCTCAAATCCGGCGCGATTTCCGGCTCTTGATAGATGACGCGCACGCCGATCTTATGCGCGTCCTGCGGCGAACGAAAACGTACAGGTTGTCCGTTGTAATAGACTTCGCCCCCGTCCGGCTGATAATCGCCGTTGAGGATACGCAGCAGCGTAGACTTGCCAGCGCCGTTTTCGCCAATCAGCGCGAGGATTTCGCCGCGATAGATCGACAAGTCTATGCCTTTCAAGGCGCGCACGTTTGGGAACTCTTTGGTGATCCCACGTAATTCAAATAAAGGTGCTGAGTTTTCTTGCATAAACCATTTTCCCGTAGGGGCGCTTCGCGAAGCGCCCCTACAATGACTATCGAATTATTTACGCTTCGCAGCCGAGAACGTCGGCGTTATCTTCTGTTACGAAGCTGCCGGGCGCATAGGTGAACGCTGGCAGCGGCACACCGTAACGCAGGTGGTTGACCATATTGGCCACGGCGAAACGTCCGTGATTGCCAGCGTCAATGAAAATCGCGCCGCTAAAGCCGGTGGACTCTTCTTTTGCCCATTCGTCACAGGCAAGATGCGCGCCCAAGCCGATGCCAATGATGTTTTCCGCCGGGATGCCAGCTTGTTCCAGAGCGCGCACCGCGCCCATCACGCCGTCGTCATTGCAGGAATACAGAACCCAGTGGGTGATGTCGGGGTTGGCGGTGATGACGCTGGAGAAAGTGTCGAGAGCGTTGTTGAGCGTACCATCATAAGGGGCGACGATCATCTGATCGGCGGGGAAGTCGGGCATGGCTTCTTGCAATGTGGCCGTTGAGGCATCGGTGCGGGCAACGCATACACCGAGATTGGCGAACTCGATATTGAAGATGCCGACTTTGCCATCGACATCAGCCCAACCGCGCTCGTTGTACTGCTGGATAGCGCCCTGCGCGACCTGCTCACCGATGAGGCTGGCGTTGAAGCCTGCGAACGAGGCGGCGATACCGGACGAATTGACGATTTCGTCGTCAACGGCGATGACTGGAATGCCAGCTTCGGCAGCGCGATCTAACACTGCCGGCCCGATTTCCTGTTCTGGCACGACGATGATGATGCCATCAACGCCTGTGCCGATGTAGGTATCCAATGTGCTGAGGGCCAAACCGGAGTCGAACTGTACGTCTTGAATCAGCAGTTCGACGCCCATCGCGTCGGCCAGTTCTTGCGCGCCACCCGTCTCAGCAACGAACCACGGATTGTCCAGATGCTTGACGATGTAGCCGATGGTGATGGTGTCGTCCTGCGCGACCACGCTCGCCGGGATGACCAGCGCCAACAGCGTGACCAACACGGCTAACAGTAACGTTCTGCGGGTAATTCTTTTTGACATCATTGAAAGATACTCCTCAATTAAACAAGCGGATTGATAGTCGTACTTGGATGGTGAAAGGCTTCTTTATACAATCTCTACGTCGATGCAATGGCAGGTTCCTTTCGTAGCTAGGCTGGACGAAAACGCCAACGTCGGTCACAAGAAGCGGGTCGGCTACTCTGCGCGGTAGACGGGAGTAGGCTGGCCCGCGTTGGCTGCTGATTGGTACATCGCGCTAATCATCTCCACCGAACGCGCTGCGACTTCTCCCGGTGAAGGATTGCTGCTGGTTTTGCCGAGTATCAAGTCGATAAACTGTTCGGGCGGTTCGTCGCAGGTATATGCGCCCTGTCCACTAGGGACATCGAAGTGCTCATGTTGTCCATCGTGGCGGCGAACTTCGAGCCGTTCGCGCTCAACGTCGAGCAGAAGAACGCCCTCAGTGCCGAAGACGCGAATATCCACTTGGAACTTGTCGTTATCCGGTAGGGTGGCCGCGCCGGAGATCGTGCCGATAGCGCCGTTCTCGAAGGCGACGGTGGCCGTGTTGTACATATCTACACCGGAATTGGGCGAACTCATGCGGGCGCTGACTTCTTTAGCGCGCAGTCCGGTCAGCCAGAACATCAGGGCCGACGAGTGCGTCACCTGCCCATGACCGTAACCGCCGCCTTTGGCTTTGTCCTGCCACGTTGAAGGGGCGGGCGCGGACAGAGTCGGCGTCCACTGCGTCGGAACGCTGCCGCCGCCAGCGAAAAAATCTTTTGTTGGTGATGCCATGTGGCACAGCACATATTCAATCTGCCCGACGATACCCTGCTCCATCAGCGCTTTTGCCTGCTGAATGAACGGTTTGTAGTGCCAACCGTAGGGCACGAGCAGATGCAAGCCGCGAGACTGCGCCGCGTTTACCAAATCCCACGCTTGCGCGGGGTTGAGCGTCATCGGCTTTTCGCACATGACATGGCAGCCTTTTTCGAGCGCGGCGAGGGCGTGTTCGTAGTGGAGATCGTGCGGCGAACCGACGATCACGGCGTCGAGGTCTTGTTCGAGCAGTTCGCGGTAATCTTCGGTGGCGAACTGCAAGCCGAATTTCTCTTTGATCGTTTGCAAAAGGTCAGCGCCCAAGCGACACACGCCGACCATTTCCACGTCGTCGCGCTTTCGCAGGATAGGCATGTGATTGGTCGTCACCCACCAACCCGCGCCGATAAACCCGACCCGAACTTTATCCATGCTCAGGCTTTCCATTGGTAGGTGATGACACCATCGCGGCGGCCCAGCACGATCTTGCGATACTGCGCCATTTGTTCGAGATGCCCGGTCAACGGGAAGGTGAGCGGGGCTTCCGCGCCTGCGGGCCAATTGCCGACTTTAGTGTGAATAGCGGCGATGATCTCGCTGATGGTCATCGGTTGGCCGGAAGCGCGCAGCATGCCGGCCAGTGCGTTATCTACGCGGTTGGTATACGACAGGCTTTCGCTTAAGAACTCGCCCACGTCCGTACCCTTGTAAACGGGGTAGTGGCTGGTCAGCAGCGTGTCGATGTCCATGCTTTGCAAGCGATGAATGGTGGACGTGTAGGTATCGAGATAGCGATAGGTGGGCGGGAATGCAGGCTGACCGTCGGCGGTGAGGACGTTATTGTACAGTGCTGAGTCTGCGATGACCGCCGTTTTGCTGGACGGGTCATAGATGGTGAGGTGTCCCCACGTATGTCCGGCGGTGTGCAGCACATCGACAATCCAACCGCTGCCGAGATGGATGCGTTCGCCGCCGGAGAGCGTCAAATCCATTGGGATGTCGCTGGAATTATCCCGATTCCATTGGTCGCCCGCCGCGCTGGATAGAACGCCGCCTTCGCGCTCCCATTCGTTATAGCGCTCGGAGACCATCAGTTCGATGTTTTCAACCCATGCGCGGTCTAGCTCATGGCACATGAACAGGGCGTTCGGCACAAGCGATTTGAGTGTGCCGTTGCCGCC
>JACMMD010000974.1 GCA_014379235.1 Anaerolineae bacterium | reverse complement strand
ACGGCGGCACATGATAGATCGTATCCACCCAGATATTGTGGCGATAGGTCGGCTGGTCGGGGCGGTAGAGCGGCGCGCCGTCGCTGGTACGTGGCACGTCTTCCAGCATGAACTTCGCCAGCCGCAGCGCCACGTCACAAAGGGTTTGATCGTTCGTGCGTTGATACAGCTTGAGCAGCGCATAGCCGGGTGCCATATGGTCAGCCCAACCGAGCGATTGTTTGGCCCAACGGCAGTAATACTTAAGGCAAAAAGCTTGCGCTTCGGCGTAGTTCAGCAGTTCGGCGGCTTCAACAAGGCCGTCCATCGCAATCGAATCGCCCCAGAACCAGACCGTGAAATCGTAGTCCATCGTCCGGTCTGCGGCCCGCCGCAAAATATCGTGAGCAGAGGTGTAGGTCGCCATCGTTTCCGTACCGATGCTTTAGCGCACCGGGATGCCCAAGCCTTCCGCGCCAATTTCCGACATGATGTACTGCGAACCTGTGCGCGCCAGCATTTCCATGCCGATAGCGGCACGGCGCACCCGTTCGCGGCCCTGCAAGATTGCCGCCCCGTCGATGTGCTGGCCGCTCGGATAGATACCCGGCGCATTGCGAAGCCCGAACTTGAGATAAATGGGCGCGGCCACACGAATAATTTCAGCCAATTCGTGATAGCGCGTGAAGCCGCCAAGACCGTCCGGCGCTTCGATATACAGGTCGATGGGGATGTCGATCACTTGACGCAGGGCGGCAAGCTGCGCGAGGCTGATGCTGGACGCGACGTTGATCGTATCCATGCCGTTATCGACCAGCAGCTTGATACCAATCGGGTTGGCGACACCGAGCAGCGCCGAGCCTTTGATGACCAGATCAGCCGGGATGATACCCTGTTTGCGCGCTTCGTTGAGCAGCACCGTCAAGCCTTCGTCCGCTGACAGGATGCCGCGAATGCCAAGCTCGCAGCCGCGCACGACATCGTTAAAGCCGTAAATCACCTGATCCATGCCGATATGCCGCCACGCCATAATCTTGCCGTCGGGCGTGAGCGGCTGCGCCTGCCCGTCCCAGCCAGCGCGGGGGCCGACAAACAGGCTGATTTCGATCTGGCGCTCGATGCCGAACTGGGCCATTTCACGGATTTCGGCATCGGTTTGCAGCATGATGCCGCTGCCCTGCGAAACGCGATGAACGCGGACACCGCGCTTATCGGCTTCGCTGAGGACGGCGTTCAACACGCCCGGCCCTTCAACGCTGGGGATTTCGACGCGGTAGTGCGCGCCATCGGGGAAACGTTTCTCCGACGAGGGTAAATCGTGTCTGTCGCCATAAGGCAGTCCAAGCTGCTCGAAAAGTTGCTGCGTGGTCGTGGTCATCTGCTTTACGAGTCCTTATGTTGTCCGACGATACGTTCAATATCCGCGCCTGCACGGTCAACTAGATAGCGCATGGCCTCATAGGCGGCCTGCGAGTTCCGGCTGCGGATGGCGTTTAGCACCGCTAGATGCAAGGGCAGAGCGCCCGCCGAACTGGAAGCGTCGCGGGTGGTCACTTCGCGGCTGGCTACCAGCCCGCGCCGCATCGTGGCGGCCATCTGCTCCAAAATTTCGTTGTGGCAGGCTTGTAAAATGCCGGAGTGGAAGATCATATCGGCTTCGATGTAACCCGCGATGTCCTCGACATAACGTTCCATGTCGTTGTATGCGCGAGTGATGAGTTCAATTTCTTCGTTTGTGGCGCGCTGTGCGGCCAGTGCCGCCGCTTCCGGTTCGATGATACGGCGCGCTTCGGTGACTTTTAGCAGCAGGTCAGCTTTGCGGTCTGAGATTAGTTCCCAGTTGAGGACATCGGAGTCCAGCAGATGCCAGTGGGCGCGGGGGTGAATCTGTGTGCCGATTTTGGGACGCGGCTGAACGAGACCTTTCTCGGTCAGCACTTTGATGGCTTCGCGGATGACGGTTCGGCTGACGCCAAGCTCTTCCACGAGGCTTTCTTCACCGGGCAGAATGTCTCCGGCGGTGTACTCGCCGCGCACGATACGCAAACCGAGTTCATCCACTACGTCATGATACAGACGGCGGCGCGAATAAGGCTTTGGTTTCTTCTGACCGTTCAGTAAATGACTCAAAACAACGCTTTTGTATTATCATAATATCAATACTATTGCCTCTCACTATGGCAAAATTTCTGAGTTTTGTCAATGAGATTAGCGGCGAAACAATTTTCTT
>JACMMD010000973.1 GCA_014379235.1 Anaerolineae bacterium | reverse complement strand
TTTCGGCGGGCGTTTGCGCGTCAATGTCCATGCCGATAGGGGTGCTGATACGCTCTATGAGTTCATCTGAAATGCCCGCTTCACGCAGGCGTTCGACACGGGCTTGATGCGTCTTGCGGCTGCTCAACACGCCGATGTAGGGCGCGGGCGACGGTAAAGCAGTGATGAGCGCACCGTCGTCAATCTTCGGATCATGCGTCAGCACGGCGAGATAGGTGTGCGCGTCGAGTCCAAGCTGTGGCAGTGCTTTGTCGGGGTAGCTGTGCAGGATGGTTGCTACATCAGGGAAGCGTTCGGCGCTGGCAAACGCGCCACGCGGGTCTATCAGCGACACACGGAAGCCCAGCGTTCGCGCAAAGCTCTGTAAGGGCTGCGCGACGTGGACACCGCCGACGATTATCAAATGTGGTCGTGGGCGGTGAACGTCAACCATCACCGAAAATCCGGCGATGTCGGTGCGCTGCGGTGTGGTGTACTGTGCGGCGATGTTAGCGATTGTGCCGCTGTCCAGATCGCCAAAGGTGCTGTACTGAACCGCGCCAACGCCATCAATTAACAGTTTAGCGCCCGCATGATCGCCTTCTAAAATCGTGATCGTGGTCGCGGCACGGTCATGTTGGGCGTAGTCCGTCGCCAAGCGCCACCACTGCACATCCAACGGTTCGACAAACACAGCGATCTTACCGCCGCAGGTCAAGCCGACTTCCCAAGCGCTGTCGTCGCTGACACCGTATTTGAGCAAGCGCGGCTGACCACCGGCCAGCGCTGCGACGGCTTCTTCAATCACGGCGACCTCGACGCAGCCGCCGCTCACCGAGCCGATCATCGCCGTTTCGTCGGTGATGGCCATTTTCGAGCCGACACCGCGCGGCGCAGACCCCCACGTTTCAACGACAGTCGCCAGCGCGACTTTGCGTCTTTCTTTGAGCCATTGTTCGACGGTTTCGAGAATATCTAACATCATTTAATACCTCAATACGGGCGAGGCATGGCCTCACCCCTACACAACGTTCTGACTTATGGCTTGCTTGGCGCGGGCGACACATGTGTCGCCCCTACAGAAGCGGCCTTTCGGCCTTTGCGTCGCCAGTTGACGCGGCGCAGTTCGCGCACGATCATGTCGAGATTTGCAAGGTTTCGCACAGGTAAGAAGTCATCGACGTAGGGCAGCATCGCCTGAGAGCCACGAGTCAGCGGTTCGTAATCCGCTGCGCCGAGCAGGGGATTGAGCCAGATCAGCCGATAACAACTGCGCTGCAAACGCGCCATTTCCAGTTTCAGCACGTCAGGATCACCACGATCCCAACCATCGGTAATCAGCATGACCACCGCACCGCGCCCCAATACGCGCCGCGACCAGTGGTAATTGAAATCGCGCAGAGCATCGCCTGTTTTCGTGCCGCCGCCCCAATCTCTCACGCGCAGCCCGACTTCACGCAGCGCCAACTCCACCGACTTATGGCGAATCGGATGGGTGATGTGCGTCAGCGACGTGCTAAAAACGAACGACTCAACCTGATACATATTGTTGGCCAGCGTATGCGCGAAGTGCAGCAGTACGCGAGTATAGCGCTCCATACTGCCGCTGATGTCACAAATCAGGACAAGCGGGCGCGGTTTGTAGCGGCGTTTGCGCGTCGGCTGTGCAATCGGTTCGCCTGCATAGCGCATGTTCTGACGCAGGGCGCGGCGGGCATCGATCAGCTTGCCTTTGCCGGGACGATAACGGCGGGTTCGGCGTAAGCCAAGCGAACGCGGCAGTTGTGCCATAATCAACTTAGTCGCTTCCAGTTCTTCACCCGTCATCTGCGCGAAGTCCTTGTTTCGCAGCGCCGCTTGAGTGCTATAGGTCGGCACGAACACCAGCGATTCGGGGTCGCTATCCGTTCCCGGTTTGTCACTGGAGTCATTGTCTGGCGACGGTAAGAATACCGCTTGGCGCTGGCGAGTTGGCGGCGGCCCGTTCATCGGGCGCATGTCCAATGGCAGAAATCCACCAGCAAGCGCGCCCCAAAACTCGCGGAAGGCTTCGTCAAACAGGGCGAGGTCGCGCTGGCGTGTGACGAGGACAGCGCGCAGGGCGTAATACACATCTTCACGGCTGCCAAGCGACACATATTCGAGGGCGCGGGCCGCGTCCATCATGCGCTCAGGGTTCACATCCATGCCCAAGCCCTTACACAGCCGTCCGAACAGCAGCAGGTTCGGCAGCAGATGACCGGAAGCGGGCAAGTTGTGGCCGCTCTCGCTCATAGCGCCAAGTCCGCCTGAATTTTGGCGCGCTCGTACAGGGCGGTGAGCATTTCCGACGTGAAGGTTTTGATGTCATCCTGATATTTGAGGATGACACCGAGCGTATCGCGGATGATCTCTAACGACAGCGCTTGATGGTCGAGCGCGATCACCGCCGCCGTCCAGTCGAGCGTTTCCGCGATGCCCGGCGCTTTGAACAGTTCCATGCGGCGCATCTCTTGAACGAAGGCCGTGATCTGCTTGGCCAGCATCGGCTCGACAGCAGGCGCTTTGGCGCGCACAATGGCCAACTCTTTATGAAAATCGGGGTACTCGATCCAGTAGTACAGGCAGCGCCGCTTGAGCGCGTCATGCACTTCGCGGGTGCGGTTGCTGGTGACGATGACCACAGGTGGCACAGCAGCGCGGATCGTGCCCAGTTCGGGGATGGTCACTTGAAAGTCCGACAGCAGTTCCAGCAAAAATGCCTCGAACTCCTCGTCGGCGCGGTCAATCTCGTCGATGAGCAGCACAGGCGGCGAACCGTCGGCGC
>JACMMD010000100.1 GCA_014379235.1 Anaerolineae bacterium | reverse complement strand
CCACAGCCCTAGGATCATATTGCTGAGATAGGTGTTGCCGGCGGCATCGTAAATGATGAAGTGAAAGCGGTGGTTGAGCGTGAGAAAGCCCGCGTAATCGTGCTGGTGCAGCGCGCTGGTCATCTGGCCGATGAGGCGGTCTAGTTCGTCGAGTTGTTCGGCGCTGATGTGTTCGGCAGCTTGATAGGCCGTCTGCCCTTCGAGGATGGCACGGGCGTAGTACAGGTTTTCCATGTCCTTGAGCGACGTTTCGGTGACGAACGCTCCGCGTCGCGGGATGATCTGCACAAAACCTTCGGCTTCGAGCTTCTTCAAGGCTTCGCGCACGGGGACAAGGCTCACGTTCAAATCGGCGGCGAGTCCGTTCTGGTCAAGGCGCGAACCCGCAGGCAGGATGCCGTTCATGATGGCTTCGCGGATGCGTTCCTGTACCATCGCCGCGATGGTTTTTTTGCTATCCTCAATCGGCTTGATACGCTGCGTCATAAACGTTCCTTCGCGGTGTCGGCCTGCTACCCCCAAAAAGAGCGTAACGAATAGGTGTCTACGTGGTTAGATGGATATAGGCGGACGGCATGAAATCTTTATAATCACCACCAAATTTTGTTGATAGATGATAAACTATAATTTATAATTTTCAAACTGGCTTGCTTATGAGGCCGCCGGATATTCTAAAAAAAAGTTCTCGATTAATGAAAGGTCTTACTTATGCGCCGTTTTGGGCAGACCATCCGCTTACGCCCCGAAGTCGTGGCAGAATACAAGCGCATCCACGTCAAAATTTGGCCGGAGATCGAAGACGCCATCCGCGAATCAGGTATCCGTAACTACAGCATCTATCTCAAAGACGGTATCATGTTCGCCTATATGGAGTATCACGGCCCCGATGACGAGTTCGAGGCGCGTATGGAAGCGCTGTCTAACGCGCCTCGTATGCAAGAGTGGTGGGAGATCACTAAAGCGATGCAAATCCCGCTGGACACCCGCGCCGATGGCGAGTGGTGGGCGGATATGGAAGAAGTGTTTCATCAAGAGTAGTGATGAGTAGAAACAGTACAGAGTACGGAGTACAATGCAGGGTGAGATAGCTTGAACTTGTTTGAGTCGGCTTCACTGCTCGATGAAAGCGACCTCACTTACCTTGAAGAATCTCAAGGTATCGCGCTGCCAGAGGATTACAGGCGTTTTCTTCTCGCGCACAATGGCGGATACCCTGAACTTTGCGTGTTTCCTATTGATGATTTCCCGCGTGACACTCATGCGATGGTTGGTTGGTTTTTCGCACTTGAAGGTGCATTTAGCGACACGGGTGCTGTTGAGGGGTATCAAGGTCTACCTCCAACCATTGAGGAAGCGCTCGTGGATTACCGAAATCGAGTACCAAGTGACCTGTTGCCCATCGCCCGTGATCCCGGCGGCAATCTGATTTGTCTCGGTGTAAAAGGCGAGCAGACGGGAAAAGTCTACTTCTGGGATCATAATGAAGAATCAATAGACGAAGAGGGTCATCCTACCTATTTGAATGTTTATAAGATTGCCGATACTTTTACAAAATTTCTGAATAGTCTAGTTTCAGAGGATTTGTTTGATTTAGACCAATGAATCCAACGCTGTTCAGTAAGGTAACTGTACTCTGTACTTCAAAGGGAAACTCTGTGTACGCTGACGTAGTGCTGCCCAATCTGGGCTTTGGGATGGAAGAAGGCAAGCTGGTTTCGTGGCTGAAAAAGCCGGGAGATACGGTTCGCAAAGGCGAAGCGATAGCCGAGATCGAAGGCGATAAGGCCACTGTCGAACTTGAAGCGGTGACCGATGGCATTCTGCACGAAGCGTTGTTCGCGGCGGATACGGTTGTGCCAGTCGGTTCGGTGCTGGCGCGCATTCGCACAGGCGCTGATGCGAACCCCTCCCCCGTCCCCTCCCCGCAAGCGGAGAGGGGAGCAAGTGGGGCGGATATTGGCGCTGGTGCGGAGCTTGCTCCGACTGAGGATGTACGTAAGCCGCAGTTGGCCGCTGATGATAGCTCAGGCGATGAACGCATTTCGCCAGTGGCCGCACGTTTGGCGCGAGAGTTGAGCGTCGATCTGAGCAAGGTCGCTGGCAGCGGGCCCGGCGGGCGTATCACTCGCGCTGATGTCGAAGTGGCAGTCAATAGCCCTGCATCGGGCAGCAACGGCGCGTCTAGAGGGCTGGCCGCGCCTGCGGTACGCCGTCTAGCGCGGGATAACAGCATCGAGTTGGGACACATTCAAGGCACGGGGCGTGATGGGCGCGTGACCCGCGCCGATGTCGAAGCGACGATTGCGGCTCAAGTTAACCCCTCCCCCAGCCCCTCCCCGCAAGCGGAGAGGGGAGCAGTCGCGGTTGTCGCTGCCCCGCAGGTGGAGAGTGTGGTTATCGATGGTCGCAGTGAAGTCGAACTCAGCCGGATGCGGCGGGCGATTGCGGGCCGTTTGCAGCAGAGCATGAACGAAGCGCCGCACTTCTACACCACCGCCGAACTCGATTTGACCGACGCGCTGAAGGTTTTGCCGCGACTTATCGGCATCAATAACCTGCTGCTGTATATCGCCACGCAAACGCTAATGGCTATGCCGGAACTCAATGCGACCTATGAGAACGGGCATCTGTATCACTACGAGCATGTGAACCTGTCACTGGCGGTGGCGCTGCCCAACGGACTGATGTCGCCCGTGCTGCATCGCGCCGACGATTATTCGCTGGCGGGACTTGCGGATCGTTCGCGTGATCTCATCAAGCGGACGCGGGACAACAAACTGCGCCCCGAAGAACTCGGCGGCGGCACGTTCACGTTGAGCAATCTCGGACTGATCGAACAGGTCGAGCGCTTCACGGCCATCATCAACCCGCCGCAGGTGGCCATACTCGCTATCGGCGCAGCCAAAGAGCGCCCGTTCGTCATCAACGGCGGCATTTACGTGCGTAAGACGGTTTACCTGACGCTCTCGGCTGACCATCGCATTATCGACGGCATGGTGGCCGGTCAGTTCTTGCAGGCGTTCGATGAGAGATTACAGGCGTTCAATCAATAAAGTGATGAGTAATGGGGCATGACTGAACAAGTGAAAAGCGCCCTGACGTTGGACGACGTGCGCGCCCGCCGCGATGAGATTCTAGCGCTGGCGGAACAGCATGGTGCGTATAACGTGCGCGTTTTCGGCAGTGTGGCGCGCGGCGAGGCTACACCTGACAGCGACGTTGACCTACTGGTAGAACAGGACTGGTCGCGCTTATCTGAATGGGGCGGGATGGGGTTCATCGTTGCGCTGGAAGACCTGCTAGGTCGCAAGGTGGACGTGGCGACGATAGAGGAATTGAAGCCGCGCATACGGCAGCAGGCACTCCGTGAGGCGGTGTCGTTGTGAGTAAGCGAGTTGTTTCGCATCGCTGAGGGTTCAAAACCCTCAGCTAAAGAAGTCAAACCCACTGAAGGGGTTCATTCAAGGCGGGGAAAAACCCCTTTAGTGGGTTTCCCGCTGCCAGTTATGGCTAGAGGTTTGAACCTCTGGCAGCGTGACAGAGACAATGGCTAGAGCCTAACGCCTAGCGGCTAAAAGCTGACAGGCTGACAAGCTGATAGCTAGAGACTATTTATAGGAGCTATGTTCATGACCCAAGCATTACCCGCAGAGCAGAGACGCCACATGCTGACGCGCATGTTGGAAATCCGCTACTGCGAGGAACGTATTCAAGAACTGTTTTTAGAGAACGTCATTCGCGGCACGACGCACTTGTGCATTGGGCAAGAAGGCGTCTCTGTGGCGATGGCGGCCAGCATCGACGCGCCGCGCGGCGATACCGTCACCTGCACCTATCGCGGGCACGGTCACGCGCTGGCATTGGGCATCACGCTCGAAAGCATGTTGGCTGAAATGATGGGCAAAGAGGCAGGTTGCTGCAAGGGCAAAGGCGGCTCGATGCAT
>JACMMD010000972.1 GCA_014379235.1 Anaerolineae bacterium | reverse complement strand
GCCCAAAACACGCACCCAGTCAACGCTGGCTTTGTCAGACATGCCCTTTGTTGAACCCGTCGAAGACATCGAGATCGCCCAACGCATGTTGAATGCGCCTCAGTGCCGCCTGCTGACCACCTTCGGCATCAGCGGCATTGGCAAAACGGCACTCGTGACACAGCTTGCTTTTCATCGCCAGCATTTATACCGCGATGGCGCGGCGCTGATTTCGCTTAAACGCGCACAATCGGCGCGTGACCTACCCTTTCTGTTGGCCGCGACGTTAGGGGTCAATCTCAATAATCAGACGGACGCGCCCACTTGCGAACGCATCCTGCTCGACTTTCTTAAAAATCGTAACCTGCTGCTGGTGCTGGACAATTATGAGGACGTGCTGCCCGAAACGGATTTTTTGCAGCGCATTCTGGGAGAGGCCGCACAGGTTCAGGTGATCGTCGCGTCACAAGCACCGTTGAACCTGTTTCGTGAATGGCTGCTGCCGCTCAAGGGGCTGCGGGTTCCGCCTGCTGATGAAACCAGCCCCGAATCCTATGAAGCTGTGCGTCTGTTTGAACTCACCGCGCAGCGCACCAATCCGCGCTTCAACTTGCAATCAAACCTCGACGGCGTATCGCAAATCTGTCGTTTAGTCGACGGTCTGCCACTGGCGATTGTGATCGCGGCGGGCTGGACGCAAATCCTACCGATCAACAAAATCATCGAACACATCAGCGAAGGTCAGGAATTCAGCCTGCCGTTTCAACAAACGCTGCCCGCGCATCATCAAAGCCTCGAAATGATGCTGGAATACACATGGAACACGCTCAACGAGGCCGAACAGCAGGCACTAACCGCGCTGTCGATCTTCAACGCCGGGTTCGACATCGACGACGTGCAGCAGATTTGCGGCGTCGGTGTGCCGATTTTGACGACGTTGATTCAAAGGTCGCTGGTTCAAAAATTCGATGACAAGTACCGGATGCACCAACTCGTCTGGCGTTACGCCCGCAAGCGGCTCTTGTACAGCGATCAACGCGAGGCGCTCGGACAGGGGTATCTGGCTTACTTTACGCACATGTTCGGTCAGCTACAGCAGCAAAAGCTCCCCTTGCATGAATATCTGCTGACGATAGAAATGCGCTACGCCAGCATCTGGAATCACGATTGGATGGTGAAAGCCTTCCAACCCACGTACATCCTATCCATTTCACGCTTTTTGATGCTGTACTGGGAAATCTCACGAGCGGATACTATGCCGGCCATCCGCAAACTACTAGAGTCATTGGCGCAGGAAGAACTCGCGCCGGAGATGCGCGTCCTGCTGCATGTGCAGCTTGCGCGCCTGCGCTTGCAAAGCGGAGACTTCGAGCGGGCAGAGAGTCATCTGCTGATCGCGCTAAATGCCGACACCGGCCAAACCCGTTGGGCCGATCTCGGTTCACTGTACTGCGTTTACGCCGTACAGCAGCAGCGCAAACTACAATCCAGCCTCGATTCAGGCCTTGATTCTCCTGAAGACGCAGACTTTATCATTCGTCATGGCAGGCTTAAGCTGGCATCACTGTATCTGGACATGGACGATAGGCTGTCGGCGGACGAAGTGTTTATTTATCTCAGTGAGACCCGCAGCAGCGACAGCCAACAAACACTCGATTACGCGATCATCTTAGCTTTGCGCGGTACTGTCGCCGCAGGCAGCGCGGACTTTTCAGCGGCATACAATCATTTCAACGCCGCGTTGGAATGTCTGCAACAGCTAGATCAACCAGCGCTTACCCTGTCGCTGACGACGGCGCTAATGCGCTCAACTGCTTAAACAAGGAAAAGAACATGGACCAAACGTGAAAAACTACGGCGGCGGCGACGAGTTATTCCCAGAACAAACAAGCGAGGATAAGGATGATGAATAAGACGCTCCAAGACTATTTGACACTTCCGTACACGATGGAGATTACGCCCGATGATGGCGCATGGTTCATACAAGTCAAAGAACTGCCGGGCTGCATGACCGAAGTTGACGAATGGGATCAGATTTTACCAGCTATCGAAGACGCAAAACGCCTGTGGATCGGGTTAGCGCTGGATCGTGGGCGTACCATACCCGAACCTGTTGGCGTTCTCCCCTAATCTACCCTGCGACACCCTGCATTACTAGCCCCACGTAATCGACTTATATTCCGGGTGCTGCTGCACATAAGCGGCGATGAACGGGCACAGCGCCTGCACCTTGTAACCTTGAGCTTTGGCGTATTCGAGGGCCACATGCGCCATTTTGTTGGCTATGCCCATGCCTTCAAATTCCGGTGGCACTTCAGTATGCGTGAAAATGATGTTGTTGCCGGCCATTCGATATTCAGCGATGGCGGTCTTGCTGCCTAAATCCACCTCAAACCGCCGCTTGTCGGTGTTGTGCTTGACTTCGAGTTGATCGACATCAATCGCCATCGTGACTTCCTATTCAGCTATAAACCGGAGAATAAATTCTCTGTCTGAGATTCTCACAATCTGCGTAACGTCAGTGAGTGCCTCCACGTACACTGGATAGGCTCAGAAACCTGCTCAAAGCCTGAGCATCCCCTTCGACGCGAATCGATCCGCCAGCGATAGCGTCATTCACTTGAAGCTGGCCGGCGAATAAGCCTATAAAGACCTGCATCTCCGTGTAGAAAACCGCATCTGGTTTGTAGGTCTGCCCCTGCTGAACGCTAATCTCACCATCGTTAAAGCGCACTTGCAGCACTTCTTTGCCGAAATGCAGTTCGTAGGTTTCGTGTATGCCCTGCGCCTGTTCAGGGTGAAAAAAGGCTTTGATCGCCAGCGAAGTTGAGCCTAAGCTCGGCAGCGCCAAGCCTTCGAGCGACGGCGGCAGCAAGCGACTGCCCCATTTACCGAGTTCAAGAACTGCTTTTTCGAGGTCAAGCCCGAACGGAGTCAGTTCATAGACGGTAGAGCCTGCGGGCGGCGGCAGGACTCGGCGGCGAATGATGGTCTGCTGTTCGAGGCTTTTGAGGCGTTCGGTGAGCAGGTTGGTGCTGATGTCGGGCAGGCCGTCTATCAAGTCTTTGAAGCGGCGCGGGCCGGTCAGCAGTTCGCGCACAATGAGCAGCGTCCAGCGTTCGCCGATAGCATCTAAGGCAAAGGCAAGGGCGCAAAATTGATTGTAACTTCGAGTGGCCATAACATAAATTATACTCAACAAAGCGGTACTAGTTCAAGTTGGCAACTGAATCCTTTACTATTTCAAGATAATACTTGACTTTTTGAAGTGACGCTTGTATGATCTTTTCATATAGAACATTTTTGCTATGACCGATCAATAGAGGAGCAAGACAATGTTCAAGGATACGAAGGCATTCAGCGGTTATTCCGTCAACGACATCGCAGACGTAAAAGCGTTCTACAGTGAAACGCTGGGACTCAATGTGAGTGAAGACGAAATGGGCATGTTGACGCTGCATATCACTGGCAGCAATAACATCATGGTCTATCCCAAAGGTGACCAGCACACGCCTGCGACCTATACCGTCCTAAATTTTCCGGTCAGCGATATCGACGAAGCCGTAGACGCGCTCACCGAACACGGTGTGCGTTTTGAAATGTACAACACAGACGATCTCAAGACTGACGAAAAAGGCATTTCACGCAGCAATGGCATGGGGCCCAATATCGCATGGTTCAAAGACCCTGCTGGCAACATTTTGTCGGTTCTCGAAACCGAGTAAGCAGCCTTCGGTATGGTTTTGAAAGGGCGACCCGCTCCAACCAAGCATGTTGGAGCGGATTGCCCCTACAAGATTTGCAATTATTTACCGATGGTTACTTAAGCAGCCGCTTTGCGTCTGCAAACCTCGACCAATAGGAGAGCGATATGCTGTTAGAGAATAAAAATGCCATTGTCTATGGCGCTGGTGGAGCAGTTGGGGGGGCGGTGGCCCGTGCCTTCGCCCGTGAAGGCGCTAAAGTATTCCTCGCAGGCCGCACCCTGACCAAGCTCGACGCAGTGACAAAAGACATCACCAGTGCAGGCGGAGCGGCGGAAACCGCACAAGTCGACGCGCTCGATGAACAGGCCGTGGAGAACTACGTCAAGACTATCGCGGACAAAGCAGGCAGTATCGATATTTCTTTCAACGCCGTTGGCATAGAAGCGTCGCTTGGCAAGCCGATTGCTGAAATGTCGGCTGAAGACTTCGACAAACCCCTCGCGCAGATGATACGCACACAGTTCGTCACCGCGAAAGCAGCGGCACAGCACATGATTCCGCAGGGTTCAGGCGTGATACTGACGATCACCTCGCCACATGGCCGCCTGCCCGCTCCAAATTTTGGGCCGGTTGACGCAATCCAAGCCAGTATCGAAGGCTTCTGCCGGCAGCTTGCCGCTGAACTGGGGCCGCAGGGTATCCGCGTGATCTGCATCCGTTCAGCAGGTTCGCCGGATTCACCATCGATGGCCGAGGTCGGGCGCATGATGGCCGAGACTTCCGACATGAGCAAGGAAGAGATGCAGGCTAAAGCCAACGAAGGGCTGCTACTGCGCCGCTTCCCGATGCTGGCTGAAATCAGTAATGTGGCCGCTTTGATGGCCTCGGATATGGCCAGCCCGATGACCGCCACATTCGCCAACGCGACCTGCGGCGCAATCATTGACTAGGGAGAAGCTGATGAAAACGCACGTTCTATTTATACATGGCGCTGGCGAGGGCGCATACGACGAGGACAAAAAACTAGCCGACTCGCTGCAAAAGGCGCTCGGTGACGACTACAACGTCGTCTGCCCGCAAATGCCGAACGGAGACAATCCAGAGTATGCGGCATGGAAAGCGCACATTGATAAGACGCTGTCCTCGCTCGATAACGCTGACCGTGTGATCTTCGCCGGACATTCGTTGGGCGCATCGGTGCTGCTGAAATATCTCACCGAAGCCGAAGCCAGCATCCGCGAATCCATCGTCGGCATCTTCCTGATCGCTGCTCCCTATTGGGGCGCTAAGGATTGGGAATTTGAAGGTTTCGCGCTGCGTGAAGACTTTGCGGACAAGCTGCCCATAGAGACGCCGATCCACATTTACCACAGCCGCGACGATGAATGGGTTCCGTTCTCGCACCTTGCGCTGTATCGTGAAAAGCTGCCGCAAGCGTCCGTTCGTGAGTTCGACGGGCGCGGGCACCAGTTCAACGATGATTTGTCCGAAGTCGCTGTGGACATCGCAAACTTAACCATTCTGTAGCTCCGCCACGACCAGTTGAAAGAGGTGTTTTATGGCAACGGTTGTTGTCGATCTATCCATGTCGCTGGACGGGTTCATCGCTGCCCCGAATGACAATAAAGAACAGGGACTTGGCACAGGCGGCGAAGTGCTGCACGAATGGTACTTCAACGGCGATACGGCCTATCTACGTAAAAACTCGATGAACCTGAAACCCGCCGAAGGCAGCTATGAAATTGTCGATGAGATGTACACCGACACAGGGTCGATGGTGGTCGGCAGGCGCATGTACGACCTCGTGGAAGGTTGGGGTGGCAACCACCCGATTCCCAATATTCCGGTTTATGTAGTCACGCATCAGCCGCCAGCGAACCCGCCTAAAGGACATACGCCGCTTCACTACGTGACCGATGGCGTTGAGAGCGCCATTCAGCAGGCCAAAGCCGCCGCAGGCGACAAAAACGTGGTTATGCAGGGCGCGAACGTCTCGCAGCAGGGCATCAAAGCGGGACTGGTTGACGAACTCTTGATTCACGTCGTCCCTGTTTTGCTCGGCGGCGGCGTCCGACTGTTCGACCATCTCGGCACACAGCCGATTGAACTAGAAACCCTACAGGTGACTAAAGCCGTCGGCGTAACCCACCTGCGATTCCGCGTCGTCAAGTAGTGTAGAAGCGATACGGTAGGGGCGACCCGGCATAACAACTAACGACGTAAACATAGAATACCGGGTTGCCCCTCTATGAACATATTTGGAGAGTGAAATGGGAAACGTGATTTTTGGGATGACGATGTC
>JACMMD010000971.1 GCA_014379235.1 Anaerolineae bacterium | reverse complement strand
CGGCCCATACTGCGGCATGATGTTGGGCGATCTCGGCGCGGACGTGGTTAAGATTGAGCGTCCCGGTTCTGGCGATCAATCGCGCACATGGGGGCCGCCCTTCATTGGTACCGAAAGCACTTACTATCTGGCGGTCAACCGCAACAAGCGCGGCATGACGCTGAACATCACGTCCCCCGCCGGACGCGACATCCTCTATCAGCTAATTGAAACTGCCGACGTTTTCATGACCAACATTGCCACTGTCGCTTCGCTGAAAAAGTACGGTCTGGATTATGAAACGCTGCGCGAGCGTAACCCGCGCCTTATTTACGCTTCAATTAGTGGCTACGGAAGGACTGGCAGCCGCGCCGATCAATTTGGCTATGACCTTGTATCGCAAGGCGAATCCGGCGTGATGGCCATAACGGGCGCACCGGGAGCGGGGCCGATGCGCTTCCCTACTCCAATTGGCGATATGACTTGTGGCTTGTTTACGCTGATCGGCATCCTCGCGGCCATTGAGGCGCGGCATCAAACGGGTGTTGGGCAGATGCTCGATATGTCGCTGCAAGAGGGGCAGATGACATGGCTTGAAAACTATGCAGGTGCTTACTTTGCAACTGGTGAAGAACCGCAGCAGTATGGCAATCGTCATCCACAGATTGCCCCTTACGAACCCGTGCAGGCGCAAGACGGCAAATGGTTTATCTTGGGCGTCGGCTCAGATAACACATGGCGTAAATTCTGCGAGGTGGCAGGATTGCAAGCGATTGGCAATGACCCGCGCTTTGCGACCAATGCAGATCGAGTTTCACTATATGACGAACTCATGCCACACGTCCGCGCCGCCATCCTCACGCGCACGGCGGACGAATGGCTAGACCTGCTGCGCGCCGCCGATGTGCCTGTTGGGAAAATCAACTCGGTTTCTGAGGCACTGGCCGACCCACATCTAGCCGAGCGCAACTTCGTGGTCGATTTACAGCATCCAACGCTCGGCATGTTGCGGTCATTAGCAACGCCTATTCATATGTCCATGACGCCGCTCACCTATGAACTCCATCCGCCTCTACTCGGAGAGCATACGCAGCAAATTCTAACGGAGCTTGGCTACTCCGAGACCCAGATACAGACGTTGCAGCGCGAACAAGTCATTTAGGGAAGTTCTAAGCGCTTTTTAGTCACTTACGGTTGTACTGGTGACACAGTTCCTTCAACTTCAACAGTCACGTCAGCATCAGGTTTCGCAAAGACCATCACTCCAACTGCACCGAGCGCGAAAACGACAGCTAACCACAGCATTGGCTCATAACTGCCAAAGTGGTCGTAGATCAGCCCGGCGCCGAACGGTGCAGCCGTACCAGCCAGCGTGAGAAAGACAGACATCACGCTGGAAATACGTCCAAAGTATGACGGCCCAAATATCTCCGCGATAATCGATGCTCGCGCCAACGTCTGTGCGCCAGATGTCGCGCCGAACACCGCCGTAAATATACCCACTACCCACAGTGAAGGTCCAAAAAGCAGCGTAAACATCGCCGCCGCTTGCAAGGCAAATACGCCGCTAACCATCACGCGGATCGACAGACGCGATTCCAACGGCGCGAAGATGATCCGTCCGGCTACCTGCATTATTCCAATCGAGCCGCTGGCAATGGCGGCAGTGCTGGAATCGATACCCGAATCGATCAAAAACGGAATGAAATGTACCCGAACCCCAGTCATGGCCAACGCCGCAAGGCTGAATGCCAACGTTAGCAGCCAGAAAAAGCGGCTATGTACCGCCGAGTGCAGCGATAGCCCGCGCATTCGAGGACGCGCATTAATCACGGACTGATCGTCGCCATCGGGCATCAATCCCAAGTCGTCGGGTCGGCGACGCATCATCACGGCATGAAGCGGAATGGTCGTCACTGCGAGGAATATGCCCAGAATCAGGACCGCATCGCGCCAGCCTACGCTGTTAAGCAAAGCATCCGACAGCGGAATAAAGATCGTACTGGCTAATCCTGCCGCAAAGGTGATGGTCGCCAACGCCTTTGCACGGTGGCGTACAAACCACGCCGCGACGACGGCAAATGCTGGTTCATACAACACCGCCGCCGCGCACACGCCCAAGCCCGCCCATATCAAATAGAACGTCGTCTTGTCGCTCACCTGCGACCATGCGACGATCAGCAGGCTGGCGAGTATCGAGCCGACGGTCATCAATAGGCGCGGGCCGTGTCGATCTATCCATGTGCCGACTGGAAAAGCCATCGCCCCGGCCACTAGCAGCGCCAGCGAAAAACCGCCCGTCAGTTCTGACCGTGACCAGCCCAGTTCGTTTTCCATCGGCGTGATGAACACCGAAAACGCATAGTAGATGATGCCCCATGAGATCGTTTCGGTGATCGCCAGCGCGATTGTGATGTACCAACCGTAGTACAGCTTGGGTTTCCGCATGAACACTTTATCCGGTGAAGACGCATGAAGGGTCTACGAATTGTAGACCCTTCGACAGCTAAACGTTAAGTTGAAACTACGAGCAGCAGTCACCGCCGCAGCCGCAGGTAGTCGAGCGCACACCGTCACCGCAGCAGTCATCGTCACAGCCACAATCTCGCGCTGCCACTTGCAGCCCAACAGGTTGAAGTACACCATTTACAGGAATAGATGCCAGTGAAAGCAGTACAGGTTGGCTAATGGGCACAGTAGAACTTGTACCGCAGCAGGCTGCGCCTTCACCAGCGAGGTCAGTGCTGCACACGCCTGTTTCTGGTAGATTGAGGTGGACTTCTCGCGCCGCTTCAAAGTCGCCTACAAGCGCTGCTACCACTGAACGCACCTGTTCATAGCCTGTCGCCAGTAAGAACGTCGGCGCACGTCCGTAGCTTTTCATGCCGACGATGTAGAAATCCTTCTCAGGGTGGCGAAGTTCAGCTTCCCCGTGTGGACGCACCGTACCGCAGCTATGGATATTCGGATCGATCATCGGGCCAAGCTGGCGCGTACTTTCGAGCGACGGGTCGAGTTCAAGCCGCAGCTCGCGCAGCATGTTGAGATCGGGCCGCGCTCCGGTTGAGGCGATGATTTCATCGACTTGCAGCGTTTCGAGTCCATCCGGCACTTCGCCGATCACATTGACACAATCTACCCCCGCCGCAATCTCTCGTATTCTAAACGGCGACACCATCTGAATAATCCCTGCATCAACATGTGCCTGAATGCGTGTGCCGAGCCGTCCACGAGCGGGCAGCGCATCGTCCTCGCCGCCGCCGAAAACTCGCGTTAAATTCGTGCCACGCATCGTCCAATAGATTACTGTCTGTGGCTGATCGCGCTTCAGTTCTGCCAATTCCAGCAGTGCATTGATGGCTGAGTGACCGCTGCCGACCACCATCACCCGTTTATCCGCGTAGCGCGAACGATCTTTGCCAGGGACATCGGGTATGCCATAAACAATATGTTGCGACTGCCGCTTCTCACCTACAGCAGGCAAACCAGTGGAGCCAAGCGGATTGGGCTGATGCCATGTCCCCGAGGCATCAATGACTGCCCGTGCCTCGATCAAGGCTTCGTCGCTATTGCCATAAACGATGTGCAAGACAAACGGCGCCGCGTCACGTCCAGCATCTTTCATCTTGTCGACGTTGCGGCGGCTGACCGCGACGACCCGCGCATTTAAATGGATCGTGTTGAGAACTTCGGGCAGGTTCGAAAAAGGCAGCATGAAGCGGTCAACCAGATCGTTGCCCGTTGGCAGCCCATCTTTAGGCGGCATCTGCCAACCATGCGCTTCAAGGAGACGCACCATCGCGCCATCGACCATGAATTCCCACGGCGAAAACATACGAACGTGACCCCACTGGCGCACATTTGCGCCAATCGACTCGCCTGCTTCAAACACGACGGGCGTCTCGCCGCGTTCCATCAGGTGAGCGGTTGCCGCTAAACCAACCGGGCCAGCGCCGATAATTGCTACAGGAAGTATATTTTCCATGTCGTACTCCTAACGTATTGAAGAATGTCGATATGTCTAATTGTCGGAAGTCTAAGGCATATATCGAAGTTTGTCAATACATCAATTAAAGCTGCGCTAGAGCGCAAGCCCTTGACACATCGACAGTTATCAATAGGATTGAGGTTATGAATACCAATCAAGTTATCTTCGCAAAAGCGCTCGCTGACGAAACCCGTCAGGAAATCATGACGCACTTGTGCTGCGTGTGGCTCAGTGTCAACGAAATCGTTGATAAGATGGACGGCAAAGTCAACCAGCCCACTGTTAGCCACCATCTGAAAAAGCTTGAAGAAGCCGATCTGGTATACGTGCGCGAAGAAGGGCGCTTCCGCTACTACACGCTCAACCAGGAGCAGTTTAATGTGTGCTGTGGGCTGCTGGTCAGGAACTTCGCGCCGAACTATGCTGAGAAAGTCATTTCGTTAGACCAGATTCCCGTCACCACTTCCACGCATTCATAGCGGGTAGGAAACGATAAGTGTTCCGGCTAGAAAGTGAAATTCTCGATACTTGACATATCGACATCTATCAATATTATTGAAATTCGTATGCAGCGCTGTGCTGCATCTTCTTCGTCGCAATTTATCGACATTTACCAATATGTCATCACCTATTCAGGAGTCTGTATGGAAAGTTACGATGCAATTGTCATCGGTGGCGGGCAAGCCGGTTTAGCAGCGGGTTATCAGTTGCAACGGGCTGGTTTGCGCTTTGGTATTCTGGAAGCAAGCAGCGAAGCGACAGGTTCATGACAGCAATACTACGACAGCCTGAAACTGTTTTCGCCTGCACTGTTTTCATCCCTGCCCGGAATGCCCTTCCCCGGTGACGCAGAGCGCTATCCAACACGCGATGAAGTCGTGGATTATTTACGTCGTTACGTGCAAGAATTCAATCTGCCAGTCATCCCCAATACGTATGTCGAACAGATCGAACAAGAGGGATCGCTATTTCGTGTCATAGCTCGTGAGCAAATAATTTTCGAGGCAAGATCACTAGTGGTGGCGACGGGCGCATTTAGCCATCCGTATTTTCCCACATTTGAAGGACAACAAAGCTTTACGGGTAACCTCCTACATTCATCAGACTATCAGCATCCCACTCCATTCAAAGGTCAACGAATATTAGTCGTTGGCGCTGGTAACTCAGCTGTCCAAATCGCGGTAGAACTTGCGAATGTTGCTCAAGTCACGTTGACCAGTCGAGAACCCGTCAAATTCGTACCGCAGCGCATTCTCGGACGCGACATTCACTTCTGGATACGCATTACTGGATTTGACACTTGGAAGCGGCAGTTTACAGGTTGGCATCCTTCTCTAACTAATCAAGCGGGTGTCCTAGACACAGGTGTTTATCGTGCCGCTTTCCAGTCAGGAAATCCAGCCTATAAGCCACTTTTCACCTGCTTCACTGAACGCGGGGTTCAATGGACAGTTGGCAAGGAAAGTCCTTTTGACGCGGTAATTCTCGCCACTGGCTTCCGTCCAAATTATCCATATCTAGTATCACTCAACGTACTAGACGAGTATGGCAATCCGCTCCACAGCGGTGGCGTCAGCACGACAACAGCAGGGTTGTACTACGTCGGCATTGCAGGTCAACGCTCTTTTGCATCAGCGACCTTGCGTGGCGTCGGCGAAGACGCAGCTTACATTATCCGACATCTAAACCATTACCTACGATTAAGCACAAAGCCAATTGAAAAGCGCTGCTGTTTCAATCTTCGGCTCAATCCGAGCAGTTGAGCCGAACAAAGTTCTCCCTGTGAAATCAAATTCACTCGATATCAATTTTTGATAAAGGAGCATCAATAATGAATGTGTTATTTATCGGCGATATTGTCGGGCCAGACGCTACCGCATACGTCGCGCACCGCGTGCCTGAACTCCGCCAGCAATACGCACTTGATCTGGTCATCGCCAATGGCGAGAACTGTGCCGTCAGCGCGGCCACCCCATGGCAAGGCTTTGGCATGTCCACTGGGCTGGTCGAGCTACTGCTGCAAAACGGCGTTGATATCATCACGTCAGGCAATCACGGCTGGGATGGCCCCGAAGCGCAGATCGTCCATCAGCATCCTCAAGTCTTGCGACCTTTCAATATGCCGGACGGTACAGCCGGAAAAGGTATTATCCATCTCAATATTGCTGGCGAGGACGTGACCGTTCTTAATCTGGGCGGCAAAACCGCACTGGACGAGGCACTGCCTGTTTATCCCGCCTGGTTGAGCGCCGAACTGCGAGGCAATGTCATCGTTGATTTTCACAGTGACGCAGCGTGGGAAAAGATGATTTTTGCAACGGCGATTGATGGTAAAGCAGCAGCGGTTCTCGGAACCCATACTCACGAACCAACAATCCCGATGTATATATTGCCTGGCGGCACAGCATATGTAACGGATGTTGGTATGACCTCGCCCACCGGTAGTCCCGGCGGCTTCCCACTCATTCATTTCGCTACTAAGTACAAAGGTGAGGACTTCAGCGCTCTACCACCCTACCAGATGTCCACTGGTGAGATCATTCTAGGTGCGGTTCGGTTACGAATTGAGGATGGCAGAACGCTGGATATTGAGCGCATTTACTAGTACATTTCTAGATAGCGAAACAGCGGTCCGCTATCTTTTTGAATTCGCTGCAATGTGTGGGATCACAGCTCTTGGAGTGATGATTCAGAATCATCACTCCAAATAGGCGCCAACAATGCTCTGATAAGCCAAAACCCTTCATAACCCTACATACCGTTCATCGCTTCTCATGAACGGTTTGAACGGTTTTTAGCCGTTGTGTACCTCCACAACTTTTACATCGTAGCGCCGCATCATATCCGTTACATCAATGGGAATGATTCCATAAGCAATGCCATCCGTAATGCGTTTGCGACGTTTCTCATCGGACAAATGCAGCCGTTTAAGAATATGCCCGATCCACTGCCCATCCCCCATGTGTTCGCTGGGCTGTCCTATCAACCCAGCAACCCGCAGCCGTAACTCGCTGGCTTTTAGCCAAACCAACTCCTGTTGACCTCGTGTGAGCAGTTCTAACGCTTGCAACACAGCCTCTTCACGATCACTGAGGGATTTACCGCCACTTAACTGCTCGTCCCATGCAGCGGCAGACAGGATCGCATCGAGTAAACCACCTACACCGCCTTGCTCCTCAAAGAATGCCGCTAACGCAACCAGTGGCGACCACAGTTTGCTGGAACGATTATGGAGCTTGTGTAGTTCAGGACGCTGGAAGTAGTTGGTAAATACGTGTTGAAAGTAGGTCAGTGCTAAACTGTAGAGAAGATGACGAACTCCGGCCCCATCAAAATCCACTGCAAAAGAGGGCAACTTTCGATCCACGCGTCTCATTGGAATAGCGATGCAGCGGCTTGCTAGCACATCCTCAAGCCCCATAATTGCCGCCAGCACTTTGGGTGAATAGACATCGAACGCTTGCGGTTTCAGATCATCGCCTGTAACACGGATCGCTGGCATTCCCTGTTTATAGCCGCTGTTGAGCAGTTGGCGGATTTGCTGTATCCCAGCGTCTTTTGGATTGTGATAGCGTTCGGCTTCATCGATACCAACCGTACAACTCGTGTGGTGAATGAGCCGGAACATGGATGGTGCAGTCGGATCAGACGTGGTAATCATG
>JACMMD010000970.1 GCA_014379235.1 Anaerolineae bacterium | reverse complement strand
GGCGCGGGCTTTACCCGTGACGCGCAGGACGACGGTAGCAACCCGAACGGCGAAGCGGGCCGCGCCAGTACGATTAAACTGCTTGATCTGGTCGAACGGGAGCAGATCGGGCTGGTGATTTTCGGTCATGACAAGGAGCAGTGGGAAACACTCAAAAAAGCGCCAGAGTTTTACGAGTAAAGCAGCGTTTAAAGTGAAAAGGTTAAAGAGAAAGCGGACACGAAAATATCGTATCCCTACAGCCCCCGATTTATATGGTGATTTTCTGTTCCAGCGTATATTTCACTTTGGGTGTCAATACACCGCAGTCCCCACACGCCTTATACTTATACTGCGGACTCCCGCATTTATTGTGTCCATTGCGTATAATAGCTTCACTGCTGCATGATCGACACGAGTACTTGGTAGTTTCTTCGATCATCTGGCAGATTTTCATCTACCATCACGTAATTTGCAACTACTACCAAATATTAGCCTATTCCCGCGCTTGGCCGCTGCCCTTATCGACTTTCACGATCACGACTGGCGGCTTACTTTCGGCTGTCTCTGTATTCTCACGGCGAATGAAACGCACTTTCGCCACACGCAGCCCTTCCATCGTTTCGACGCGCACATCGTAATCACCAAAAGGCACGGTGTCGCCTTCTTTCGGAATACGCCCTAAACGCTCGGCCACATAGCCGCCAATCGTCGCGGAGTAAACCCGCCCTTCCGGTTCACCAAAGCGCTCCTCGATGTCATGAACGCTGACCAACCCATCGACCAGCGCGATATCACCTTCATAGCGAATCGGGCTGTTCTCTTGATCGAACTCGTCTTGAACCTCACCGACAAGCTGCTCGATGATGTCTTCCATCGTCACCACGCCGGACATGCCGCCGTGTTCACCGACGATCACCGCCAGATGCATCTTGGTTTTCTGCATCAGTTCCAGCAGCTTATCGCTGGTGGCCGTCTCTGGCACGAACAACGGCGTCCGCATAATCTCCGTGATTTTGAAATCCTGACTATCTTGCAGGAGTTGAGGACGTGCAATCAGCAGGTCGAGCAGGTCTTTGGTATGCAGTACACCCGTGACACTATCAATCGTGTCCTCATAGACCGGATAGCGCGAGTGATGGTTCTCAGCGATGAGTATCAGCACATCGGGCAGGGGCATATCCGCCGCGATGCCGTAGACTTCAACACGCGGCTGCATAATCTCATGTACTTGAATGTCGCTAAAATCGAACACACGCCGTAAAAGGATTTCCTCGCTGGCTTGCAGCAAACCGGCCTCGCGGCTGGAAGCCACCAGCATTTCCAGCTCTTCCGCCGAATGAACGTTAGTATGCCCCTGTGCAGGATCGAAGCCCAACGCGCGCACCACCGCGTTACCGATGCCGTTCATCAGTTGGATGACCGGGCGAAACAGGCGCAGAAACCACGTCGTTGGCCGCGCCACCAACATCGAGGTCTGTTCGGGGCGTTGCAGCGCGATGGTCTTGGGAGCGAGTTCGCCAAACACGATATGCAGCATCGTTACCAGCGCGAACGCAATCACAATGGTGATCGTATGCCCGACGGTTTCGACGCTTTCCGGCGGCAAAAGGGCGTGCAGCACTGGCTCGAACAGGTGCGCGATAGCGGGTTCGCCAATCCAACCGAGGCCGAGACTGGCCAGCGTGATACCAAGCTGCGTCGCCGCGATGTAGCTGTCGAGATGGTCAATCGCATCCTTCGCCGCGATTGCTCCCGTGTTGCCTTCAGCGGCAAGCTGGTCAATGCGCGTCCGTCTCGCTCCCACCAGCGAAAATTCAGCCGCCACGAAAAAGCCGTTCATGCCCACCAACAGGGCAATCGCCAGCAGCCCTAAAATCGTTTCCATTGTCCATCCCTATCGTATCCGCTGTACTCAACGGCCCCGTGCGAGCGCTGTTTGCAGTTAGTATAGCTTAACGTCCGCGCAGATTCGCCCGAACGCCCGTGAAATTAAGCGTACTCAAATGTTACTATAGGCAAAATTATACGATACTAAAAGTATCGAGTACCAAGCACAGAGTACAGAGTGAATACGTCCCGTCCCTCTTGAACCTCGAGCCTCGTGCCTCAAACCTGTTTTTACTCTGTACTTTGTACGCTGTACTATGTATTGAGGACACCCATATGCCCGATCTCAAAGCCCTCGATTACACCGATAAGGAACTGCTCTACAACCATTTTATGCAGCCGGCCCTCGTATCGGCGATAGCCGCGCTCGACCTGCCGAAAGGGGCGCGGGGACTGGATGCAGGCTGCGGCCCCGGTGGAATGCTGCATCTGCTCAATCAGGCGATAGGCGGTGAAATCGTCGGCATAGATATGTCTGATGGTCATCTCGCCGCCGCGCAGCAGCAAGCCGAAAAATACGGCCTCGCGGATCGCGTTCGCCTCGCCTACGTCGATCTTGAACAGCCGCTGCCCTTCCCTGATGCGACTTTCGATTACGTATGGACGGCGGATACGCTGTCATCGGGCTATGAAGAAGAAGCCTTCGATGATCCGGTTGCGACGGTGCGCGAGTTCGCCCGCGTGACCAAACCCGGCGGCGTGGTCGCGTTGTTCTTCGGCAACTGGCTCGGCACGATGTTGATGCCGGGATACGCCCACATCGAGCATTGTCTCACTACCGCCGCCGAAGTTCGCTACCGCAAGCGCCGCCGCTTTCATCCCTCGTTTCACCACGAAAACGCGCTCGGTTGGCTGCAAGCGGCAGGGCTGGAAAACCCGCGCATCTCGGCGCACTTCGCGCACTATCAATATCCGCTGCCGCCGGAACTGGTCTACTACATTCAGCGTTACGTATTCGAGGACGAATACATTCGCCCCGAAGGCTTGAAAGATTATGTGCATCAAGTGGGTATGACTGAAGACGACTGGAAAACGTGGATGAGCATCTCTGATCCCGACTCCCCCGATTACCTGCTCAACCGCCGCGATTATTTCTGTGTGCGCTTCGGAACGCTGTCCATCGGAAACGTGTCGTAGGGGCAAGGCATGCCTTGCCCTGTTTGCGTCTAATGATTTGCATCTATGGCGTTGGTTGGCAGCGTATAAATAATCGGAAATTGAAATCTCCGGCTAGAATGCACATATCATGACAAGGATGCGAGTGGCCGCTCAAACAGTCTCAACTATGACCGCCGAAAACGTACCTCAATCCTCTTTCACTCGCCGCCTACTAGCGCTGATTCTGCTAGGCCGCTACTACTATCTCGGCGGGACGCTCGTGCTGCACATGCTCGGCGTGGTGATGGCGCTCTACACGGGCGCGACGTTGAGCCTGTTCGCGCTGTTCTGGGGGCAGATCGCCATCGGCGCGATGCAGTTGATGACCCACTACAGCAACGATTACTTCGACCTTGAGGCAGATCGCGCCAATCAGACACCCTCGACTTTTTCCGGTGGCAGTCGCATTTTAGCCGCCGGAGAACTTCCAGCATGGGCGGGTTTGGCGGCAGCATTATTCTGGGGTGCTGTGGCGTTGACTGCAACGTTCCTGCTGACCTTCGATGGACGCTCCGGCCCACTCACCCTGCCGCTCTTGCTGCTGTCGCTGGCTTTGTCGTGGAGCTACAGCGCACCGCCGATGCGCCTGCACTCACGCGGATTAGGCGAACTCACGGTTGCGATAGTCGTCGGGCTGCTCGTGCCGATGGTTGGCTTTTACCTGCAAACGGGTCGTCTGACCGCCCTGCCCTTTCTCGTTGGGCTGCCGCTGTGCGCCCTGCAATTCGCCACGATTGTCGGCATCAACTTCCCTGATGCCGAAGGGGATCGCGCTGCTGGCAAAGATACGCTGGTGATCCGGCTCGGCCCTGAACGAGCGGCGTGGCTGTTTATCGCTGGGCTGATCGTAGCTTATGTGCTGCTGCTGATCGGAGTGCTGTTGGGTTTGCCGCCGCTGGTGGTGGTTATCGGCGCTCTGACTTCACCGATTGCCCTGTGGCAGGGCTGGCGTATGGCGCACGGCGCATGGGCACAGCCAGAACAGTGGGATAGCCTCGGCTTATGGGGATTCGCGCTAGTGGTGCTGATGGCCCTCGCCCAGATTATCGCGTTTCTGGCGCTGATCGGACGTGTTTTATAAACGTAGGGGCACGATGCATCGTGCCCCTACAATATTCGGAGATTTTAACTCCCTGACTCTTCCGTACCATTCGGCTCTTGCAGCTCTGTGCCGTTCGATGATTCCTCAGTCGGCAGCACTTCGCCGCCTTTAGGCGGGCTTGACGGTGCGGTTGCTTCAATGGTTGCCGCGGCGGTTGGCTGCGCTGGCGGTGGCTGCGGTGCGGCGACCACAGGCACGAGGCTGCAATTTCCCTCAATACCAACTACTGCCGCCGCGACCCATCCCGTTCGTCCATCGACGGTGACTTGATACCATGCGCCTTCGGCTGTTTGGCCAATGACAGGTGTGCTGCTGCCGGAAAATAGGGTCTCAACCACGTTAAAAGCGGCATTCGGGCCGCTACGAACATTCACATTCTGGCTGGCCACAACCATACACGCGGCATTCGTCTCGACAGGTGGCGCTTCCGGTATTGCTGGCACGGTTGTAGCCACAGGCGCGGCAAACGCAGGCGCGCCGGAACAGGCTATCTGATTGTTTTCAAGCTCAAGGCAGATGATGTATGACTCCGGCGCGGCGGAACCACCATGCGCGACTTCGACCTCGTAATTCGTGAATGCGGCCAGCGCCATCGGGAAGTTGTAACGCACCGCGATCAACTCCGGGCCGCTTGTGGCAACGATCACTCCGCTTGTCGCGTTCCGCAGCGTCACCGTTTGACCAGAGGTAGGCGCATCGCTGCGAACGGTCAGCACCAGCACGTCTGTCGCTGAACTGCTGAACGTATAAAGCTGCGGCGGCGCTTGCGGATTGACATTGCCGGGGAGCGCTTGGCCGGATGGCAGCGCGATTGCCGCTGACAATGGTGCGGACGGGGGCGGCGCTGACGGTACGGTAGAACCAGCAGCAGGTGGAACGCCGATCACGCTCAACACAAATGGGCCGGGGTTGCCCGTTACGCTCATGACCTCGACGACATACGTACCCGGCGCGGTCAGGTTAATCGGAGCCTCGACAATTCCCGTTCCCGTAGCATTCGGCACAGATTGAACGAGCGCGCCAGACGGGTCATACACGTTGAAGCTCGGCACAAAACCGGGAATGACGGCCAACGCCTGCACCGTCACCGACTGCGGTGTGTCGATGGTGAACGAAAAGCGCGGCGCGACTACGGTTTCGCTTACCTCGCCAAGCTGCGGCGCTCCCATTGTCACAGGGACGGGCGGCGTTTGCGCCAGCGCCAGCCCGTTAAAGGCCAGCGTCAGCATGAGACACGCGAAAAGGGCTAATCCCCCGGTTCGCTTCCACCGTTGAGTAAACATTACAATTATCTCCCTGCTGCGAGCTGAGAATGCTAATTTTGAGAAGATTGTAATCATTCTACATCTTTCTCGCAGCAAAAGGCCGCCCATTGTCAGCGCCAGAAAGCACAAGGGGCACGATAACGAAGGTTCGTTACCGTGCCCCTACACTTAACTACAGACTTCCAAGTCCCTCCTCGCTTGCGGGGAGGGATTTAGGGAGGGGTTGAGACTATCCGCCCTTAGCTCGGTTCTTGAGTCTCTTCGGGCGGTTCTTCCGTCGGCTCTTCAGTTGACGGCGGTTCTTCCGTCGGCTCTTCAGTTTCTTCCTTCTCTTCCGTCGCGGTGGCTGTCGCCGTTGCGGTAGCGGTAGGCGTGAACGTAGCCGAAGCCGTTACTCCCGGCGGCGGCGGCGGTGGAACTACAGGAACGTTACCGCACTGTCCGCCGATGACCACCACACCCGCCGAAACCCAACCGACGACACCGTTCGCGTTGATTTGATACCACGAGTTATCCGCCAGTCGTCCGATGACGGGCGCGGTT
>JACMMD010000099.1 GCA_014379235.1 Anaerolineae bacterium | reverse complement strand
CCCGCTTCTGTCGGACTGCCGATATTGACGCGCCGGCCATCGACGTGGATTTCGCCGTGCAAACTTCGCAGCAGCCCGAACAGCGCGAACAGCAGTTCACCCTGTCCCTGACCTTCCAGTCCGCCTAGTCCGAGTATTTCGCCTTTGCCCACGCTAAAACTCACATCATGCAGCAGATGTTCCCAACTGAGGTTGCGTGCTTCGAGAGCGGGAGTTGCAGCGCGAGGCATCGACGCGGCGGGCTTTGGCGGGAAAACCTGTTCCAGCTTGCGCCCGATCATCAACTGCACCATCTCGTCTTCGCTGACTGTGCCCGACGCGAACGAACCTACATCCTCACCGTCGCGGAAAATGGTCAGCGTATCGGCGATCTGGCGCACTTCCGCCATGCGATGCGAGATAAAAATGACAGAACGCCCTTCGTCGCGCATCTGCCGCAGGATGTTGAAGACGATTTCTACGTCATGAATCGACAGCGCCGACGTACCCTCATCGAGAATAAGAAGCTGTGGATTACGCGACAGGGCTTTCGCAATCTCCACCAACTGGCGCAGCGCTAAAGGGAGTTCGCTCACCAGCGCGTCCGGGTTGATGTGATTCATTCCTAAGCGGTCAAACAGTGCTTCGGTTTGTTGTTTCAATGCGCGGCGGCTAATCAATCCGAGCGCGTTACGCGGCGGGTTGGTGATGAAGATATTTTCAGCAACCGTCATCTGTGACAGCAGTGATAGCTCTTGAAACACAGGCACGATGCCGAGCTTCACCGCGTCCGCAGGTGAACGAACTTCAAACTGCTGGCCGTTGAAGCGAATGTCGCCCGCGTCGGGGATGACCACGCCGCACAAAATCTTAATGAGCGTCGATTTGCCTGCGCCGTTTTCACCGATCAGCGCATGAATGCTGCCGCGCTGGCAGCTAAATGTCGCTTGATTGAGAGCGGTAACGCCGCCGTAAGTTTTGGTGACTTGCGCCGCCTGAACCAGCGGGATGTCGGTTGAATAATTTTGCATATAAGATGGTCTCAAAGAAACTGGCTATATTTCAAAGATGCTCGGAAATATCTATCGTAGGGGCGCTTCGCGAAGCGCCCCTACAGACTCTATTCAATGTCTCGGAGTATAACCTCGCCCGTTTGAGCGTTCTACTCAACCACGACTGCGAGAATCGCTTCCGCCGTTAGATTAACACCGCAGCCCGGAATCTGAATGGGTGTAAAGAAGTCGGCTGGCAGATCAGGGAAGTAGTTCACGCCTTCTTCCAGCGTTTCGGTTGTGGCAATCGGCAGCGGCAGCGCGATGCTGCGCGGCATTTCGCGGCCCTTGAGCAGTTCGAGCGCGACCTGCATCGAAGCGGCGACCATGCCCGGTGTTTGTCCAACCGAGATACCGACTAGCCCTTCATCTTCATATTCGGCCATAGCCATACGGAAGCCATTTTCAGCTTCGCCAGCCATCGGCACGAGCGGCACATCAGCGTCCAAGAACGCCTGAATGACGCCGGGGCCGCCGCCTTGCAGCCACACACCGTTAACTTCTGGCTGTGTAGCGAGGAAGTCCGCCATCACTGTTTGCGCCGTGCCGCTGTCCCAACGGCCTTCGAGTTCGGCGATGATAGTGATGTCGGGGTATTCCGCGAATACGGCTTTCGCGCCAGCGTTACGATCCGAGTCTACGCTGGTACCGGGGACGCCGTTGACCATCACGACATTGCCCGCGCCGCCCATGCGCGCTACGAGGTCTTCGGCCATCACACGCCCGAACTCGATCTGATCTTCGTTGACCAGAATCGCTTCCGGTGCGGTGACGATATTGTCAAAGGCGATGACCGGAATGCCCGCTTCCCATGCGCGGCGAATCACAGCATCGAAGCCAGTGGGGTTGGCAGCGTTGAGAACAATTGCGTCCACACCGAGCGCGATCATGATGTCCATCTGGCCGATCTGTGCTTCGACATCCTGACCAGAGGATACGACGATCAGTTCTTCGATCTGCTCCGCGATTTCTGGCTCTTGCGCGAATGCCTGCGCCATCTGAATCATCTGTGTGCGCCACGCATTGCCGATGAAGGAATTGCTAATGCCAATGGTGAAGGGGCCTTCCTTTGCCTCAAGCTGCACCACGCCGTCGCTGTTAGCAGCGGCACGGAAACAGGCATCAGGGTCAAGCACGCCAGCGTCCATTGCTGGTTCTTCGGTGGCATCTTGAGCATACGCTGTCACGATAGACAGCACCAATATACTGAGGATCAAAGCGATGCGAAGTTTCATAACAAATGCTCCCTTATCAAAGTCTTTTAACAAACATACGATTGCGCTTAAAAGCGTCAAAACCTCTAAGCTGGGTTTACTGTATCAGGAAAGGGATATTGGCTTCTACTTATTTCTTGCCAAATTCTTGCCAAAATAGTGCCATACGTTCCCTTTTTGGCGCTTAAACGTATAGACAAGGTACTGCTGTCCTCAACTCCTTTCTCAAATTAATCTAAGAACTTGATGGCAAATATTCGCAGAAAATATGCAAGCTCAATCCACTTTCATTGATTATTGATAATTAAACATCGGATTGCGCGTAAGCGCAACCCGTCTATGGATGCAGCAAGAGTCTTGCTCGATTAACTACGGGGGATGTCAGTTTGGGGTAAGGCCAAAATGCGCTCTGTTTGCTCCTCAATGAGCGCCTGAGCAATATGCGTCGCCCAATTTCGGATCATGTCCCAGTCCCGAAAATCACCCAGCGGGGCATGTATCAGCTTCACGGCAGTCCTTTCCATGAAGTTAAGCTTCGATGGGTCTAACTTGCCGTGAAAGAAGGCGACATTACGCGGTTTGATCTGCTCGACTAAAGGCTGAAGTGCTTCAGGGAACTCCCAGCCTTTCATGATAGTTTGTGGATCACCTTCGCCAGTAGGCCCGCTTGAGAACAGCCAAACCGGACGGTCAGCTAACTCCGCTACATGTTCCTTGAGAAATTGAGCCGCTTGAGACTGCCACTGGCCCACATAAACCGCGCTGCCGAGTACAACCGCATCATAGAGCGCAACGTGTTCAACGGTGTCTACCGAACGCACATCCACATCCAGTGTGTCGTCCAGTTCGAGAACTGCACCGATTAACTCAGCGATCTCGGCGGTTGAATGGTGCTTACTAGCGTAGGCTACGAGAACGGTAATCATTCTGAACTCCTTTGTCTCTTTCTTAGGCACTGCACCTCATTTCAAACCTAATTGGATGCAGCCTAGCGGATAAGGCATAAAGCAAAATATCGTGGGCAGTTATTGGGCCACATAGCCGCCATCGACAAGATACGCGCTGCCAGTGACAAACGACGCTCCATCCGAACACAGCCATAACACCAGATCGGCCACTTCTTCGGGCTTGCCCATGCGCTTCATCGGGTGCAAGTTGGCAATCATGTTGTACAAATCCGTACCTTCTGCCATACCCGCGTTTTCCAACAGCGGTGTATAGATAAAGGCAGGACAGACCGCGTTAATGCGGATGTTCTGAGCGGCATATTCAACGGCTGCGGTCTTGGTTAGCCCGAGAACGCCATGTTTGGCAGCCACATAAGCAGGGGCAGAAGCAAATCCTACCCAGCCCAAGATAGAAGCCATATTGACAATGATGCCACCGCTCTCGCTCTGACTAAGCATCTGTTGAATTTGATACTTCATACACAGCCAAACACCTGTTAGGTTGATGCTAATTACACGATTCCAGTCTTGTTCCGTGTAATCGCCAGTGATTGCGGATGGGCCGCCGATGCCAGCATTGTTGACACCAATATCTAAACGTCCATAAGTCTGAACCGTTTTGTTGACAAGTGCCTGAACATCCGCTGCATTTGATACATCGGCTTTAACGAAAATGGCGCTGCCATTAGCATGTTGAATTTCCTGCGTCACCAATTCGCCGGCCTTGGTATCAACATCAGCGATAACGACCTTCATGCCCTCGTTGGCGAATGCCAATGCAGTGGCACGTCCAATTCCCGAACTTCCACCAGTTACCACTGCAACCTTACCTTGCAAGCCGTTCATTGAATTTTCCTTCTCTATCTAGCTGCCTATACCATAGCTCCCAACGGCAAACGCCCTTAATGACTAACATCACAAACAGCGCATGCTATCTGTCACGAACGGTTCTGCCGCTCCACTACTCGTTCGCATTGATCCCAAACTCGGCATCAATCTCCGCGTGATGTCGCGTTAGATTCCGTTGATATTCCCTCTGCTCAACCGTCCACCACAGCCGGATATAGTCAAGCACCTGATTGATTTCTTCTTCATTCAGGGTTCCCTCGAAGGCTGGCATCGGGAAATGATCCAGCGGGTTTTGGATACCTTGCAAAATAGCTTCCCGCAGAACTTGGTCTGGATGCTGCCACGTATGTCCGGTGGCATCGTGGGCCGGTACTGTCAGCAACCCTAAACTGAGCGTGTTTTCAATCGTCGCTTCAAGCTGCCCCTCGCCGCCATAACCATGACAATGCGCGCAGAGCAAATCATAGCTAGACCGTCCCGCTTGCAAATTCGAATCAGACTCAATGAGCGCTAACCGTGCTGGCGACTCTGTTGGTGCTGTAAAAAGCGGTTCGGGGGTGCTGGTCATCGAACATGCGCTTGAGCAAAGCGTGAGCAGGATTGCGACACTGATGCATAAACCGCGCTTCAATTCTCCAAAGTGCGGAAATATGGCGGAAAGGAAATTAATCAAGTTAGTCTCCCACTGAACCTCACAATGTATGCAGATAACGCACGATGTCGCTGATTTGCTCGTCACTCAAACGAGGATAGCCGCCGCGATAGGGATGCGGAAACTCAACGCGGGGGTCTGCCAACGGGCGGCCTTCAGTTAAGAAGACAATCAACGCGGCATCGTTATCTGCCAACAGCTCATGGTCAGTGAGAGCCGTTCCCATATACGCTACACCTTGACCATCTACGCCATGACACGCGGAACAGTAACGCACGTAGTCGCGCTCTCCGGCTGCTAATGGTGGCAGGTGTGCTGCCGCGATGGAACGTTGTGATGCGTTTCCAGCAGTTCCAAAAACGATCACAATCAGCATCACTGCAAAACTGGCCAGCAGCACGAACGCTGGCGCGAAGGGCATCCCGCGTGCCGCTGTTTGGCTGGCGGCGTCAGAGTGGTCAATCATCGGTTCGCTCATCGATAAGTCTCCAAACAAACGTCATAAACAGTACACGTTCATTATGTTCGAAGCGTTTGAGCCGGTGTAGTGACACGTATCCTATAAAACCGCTGACATTTGTTA
This sequence comes from Anaerolineae bacterium, assembly GCA_014379235.1. Taxonomy (GTDB): domain Bacteria; phylum Chloroflexota; class Anaerolineae; order Aggregatilineales; family Phototrophicaceae; genus JACMMD01. The sequence continues at coordinate 1,371 of JACMMD010000099.1, read as the reverse complement.
CTCACCTCACACAGGGCGTTCAGGTACATTGACACAGTAAAGGCCGCTAGTCGATACAGCGGCCTTGCTTATACCCATGAACCTAGCTCAGTGAACGAACTACTTCGAGGAGTAATCCGAATGTATGCCTTTGGACGCAGACACTTTCTGAAATTGGCCAGTGCTGGTGCTGGGATGCTTGGCAGCGCGGCTTTCGCCCGTACTAGCTTGGCCGATGATGATGCTCACAGCGCGCACGTTCCCGCCGCCGACGTTCCAGCGCAGGATACGCACGGCGCGGACGAAATGGACACGCATCACAGCGCAGGCATCGATGTTTACCTGGAGAATATCGGACAAGACCCGACATTCTGGCGACAGCCAGCGATGGAATATACGCTGGATGGCGATGTGAAGGTGTTTGAACTGACCTGTACCGAAATGGATTGGGACACAGGCGGCGGCATCATGGTGGCGGCGCTAGCGTATAACGGCATGGTTCCCGGCCCGGAAATCCGCGTCACCGAAGGCGATACGGTTCGCATCAATGTCACCAATCAGATGACGCAAAGCACTTCCGTTCACTTTCATGGCGTGATGCTGCCCAATAACATGGATGGTGTACCCTTCATCACACAGCCGCCCATCCGTCCGGGCGAGACCTTTACCTACGAGTTCACCACGCGCAATTCGGGTTCGCACATGTACCACTCGCATCATAACGCCGCCGAGCAGGTGACTCGCGGCTTGATGGGCGCATTCATCATCGAGCCGAGCGACACTTCACGCGAACCGGAAATCGACGCCGATTACACGATGATTCTCAACGACTCCGGCGTGGGCTTCACCATCAATGGCAAGGGTTTCCCGTATACGCAGCCGATTAGCGCCAAGCTCAATGACAAAATCCGTGTGCGCTACATGAACGAAGGTCTGATGATTCACCCGATGCACTTACACGGGATGCCGCAGTTGGTGTTCGCCAAAGACGGTTATAACCTGCCTGTGCCGTATCTGTGTGACACGCTGAACATCGCTCCCGGCGAGCGCTACGACGTAATCGTTGACTGCACCGAGCTAGGCGTGTGGGCGTTCCACTGCCACATCTTGAGCCACGCCGAATCGCGCAATGGCATGTTCGGTATGGTGACGACGTTGATCGTCGAAGAATAGCCCATTTTCGAGGGGTGACATTCTGCGTACAACAGTATGACAGATGTCATCCCGCACCAGAAACCTTTTATGTGATAATGAAGTTATTAGAAGTCACTAAAAAGTTCTACTAAAGAGGACACTCAGATTTCAGTCAAATCGCCTAGTTAAGTGTCTCTCACTATAATAATGCTGTTACCGAAGTATTATATATTTCTTATACGATAAAAGTACGATAAT
>JACMMD010000969.1 GCA_014379235.1 Anaerolineae bacterium | reverse complement strand
GTCACGTCTTTACCGCGATAGTTGCCGGGAGCAATCGAGCCGCCGTAGAGCATAAACGAGGGGACGTTGAGGCGGATCAGCCCCATGATCGTTCCCGGCATGGTTTTGTCGCAGGCGGCCAGCGCGATCACGCCGTCGAAGAAGTTCGAGCCAGCGACCAACTCAATCGAGTCCGCAATCATTTCGCGGCTGATGAGCGAACCCTTCATGCCTTCCGTGCCCATCGTGATACCGTCGGAAATGCTGACGGTGTTAAATTCGAGCGGTGTGCCGCCTGCTGCGCGAACGCCCTCTTTAATCTTGGCGGCGAGGATGCGTAGATTGTAATTGCAGGGGCCGATTTCCGTCCATGTATTGGCGATGGCGATCAGCGGCTTCGCCAAGTCTTCATCGCTGAGTCCGATAGCCTTGAGCATGGCGCGAGCGCCAGCGCGGTCACTGCCGCCGACGAGGGTGCGGCTGCGAGTGTTGAGCGCTTGAACCGCGTCGCGGATTGCGGGTGAGTCTGCCATGAAAAATATATCCTTACTTTAGTCGAAAGATTGTGTTGGCTTGTTGGTTAAATTGTAACGCAAAACGCAGGTGTAGGGGTTAGGCAAATTCCGCATTATCAATTATTGATAGTGAGCGGCCATCAGCCTGTCAGTCAAAAGATAGGGGCAGGTCTCAGACCTGCCCTACACAAACAGTCGAGAATTTACACTATGATGGATTAGTAGAGGTTGACGTTCACGCAGTGGCCGGAAGAGTCACGATCCCACGCCGGAGCGCAGCCGTCTACGGTGCCTGTGGTGAACGTGCGGCATGATGTCCAGCGAAACTCGACAGTCTTGCCATATTCGTCGGCGGAGTTCAGTTGATATTCGCCGGATGTCAGCAGGTAGATTGCTACAGGTTGGCCGCCATACCACGGGCGATTGCCCACGCCAAGCGTCACGTATTGGCCAGTTTGCGCCATTGTCGCTGCCGCCGCCGTGATGTCAGCTTCGGCGACGAACAGCATCTCATCACCGAGATCATCCAACACGCGGAAGCCGCCGCCGACGTAGGTGGTTGCGGATGTGTTGGTGGCATCGACACAGTAGACGTTCGAGCCGCCCATGAAAGTAGCGACGTTCAAGCGACCATCATCGTTAGCGATGTTGAACTCGCCATCTTGCGCGAACGCTCCGGTGACGCTGACGAACAACATCAGCGCTAGTGTTGCGGCGGAGATGATCTGCTGCGGCTTGATCGAAAAACGGCTCATCATATCCCTTCCCCAATTATCGTTAGTCATATAAACAGCATTGTAGCCCAAAGATACGTTTTGGGGATGGGCGAGAAGTCATCAGTGGTTAGTCAAGCACGATCAAGCTGACAACTGACCACTTAAAACTGACAACTAGACTGTTTGGCGCAGCAGGTTCATATCCAGTTCGGGATAGACCGGATAATTGTCTAACAGCGCGCCGATGCCGGATTTGACTTCATCAGCAATGGCGGCATCAAGGATGTAATTCGCCTTGCTCTTGTCGCCCTTGCTGGTGAGCGCGGGCGTGGTGTTGGCCAGCACTTGACGAATCAGGCGCGCAATCTCGCGCATTTGGCTTGGGCCCATGCCCAATGTCGTTACCGCAGGTGTTCCGAGCCGCAAGCCGCTGGTATACCACGGCCCATTGGCATCGAAGGGCAGCGAGTTGCGGTTTAGCGTGACGCGGCATTCACGCAGCGCGGACTCCGCTTGTCGTCCAGTCAGGCCGTAAGTTGCCTGAACGTCAAGCAGCAGCAGATGGTTATCCGTGCCGCCTGTTAGCACTTGAATGCCTTCTTCGACACAGGCTTGGGCCAATGCTTGCGCGTTTTCGACGATGCTGTAGGCGTAAGTGCGGAAGTTTGGAGAGAGGGCTTCACGGAAGGCGACAGCTTTGGCGGCCATCACATGCGGCAGTGGCCCACCTAGAATCGCGGGGCAGCCTTTATCGACCCACGCCGCCAGATCGTCCTCTTGCGACAGCACGAATCCGCCTCGCGGCCCGCGCAGGGTTTTGTGCGTGGTCGAGGTGATGATATGCGCGTGGGGAACCGGGTTGAAGTCGCCACTAAATGCGCCGCCCGCCACCAATCCGGCGAAGTGGGCCATATCGACCATGAACACCGCGCCGACTTCGTCAGCGAGTTCGCGCATTTTGGCGAAGTTGATCTTACGCGGGTAAGCACTGTAACCTGCGAGCAGAATCAACGGCTTGACTTCGTGCAGTTGGGCGCGCAGCTTGTCGAGATCGAGCAGCTTGGTTTCTGGCTCGACGCTGTAGGAATAAACGTCAAACAGGCGGCTGGAAATGTTGTGGCGATAGCCGTGCGTCAGATGCCCGCCGGAGTAGTAATCGAGCGCCAGCAAGCGCTGACTATGGAAGGCTTCGCGCACTTTAGCCCAATCGTCGCGGGAGAGCTTTTGCAGGTCTTCCTGCCCGATCTGCGCCAACAGCGGCGACTGAACTTTCGCGGACAAGATAGCGATGAAAGCGACGAGGTTGGCATCCGCACCGGAATGCGGCTGAACATAAGCGTGTTTCGCGCCGAACAACTCGCAGGCGAGGCGCGCCGCTTCGCTCTCGATGGTATCGACGTTATCGCAGCCCGCATAGAAGCGATGTCCGGGGTAGCCCTCAGCATATTTGTCGGTGAACAAGTTGCCCATCGCCAACTGCGTGGCCAACGAACTGTAGTTCTCGCTGGCGATCAGCTTGAGGTTGGTACGCTGGTCGTTGAGTTCCTGCACAATGCTGTGCGCTACCAGCGGCGAGGCTTGAGTCAGCACATCGAGCGAGGCATAAAAAGCCGCCGCTCCCGAATTGATCGGCGCACCGCCTAACCCCTGTAGATAGCGCCCTAAGATCGTTTCGTTTTCGACAATCGTGTTCATGCTGCGAACTCCTCTTGGCAAATAAAAAAGACACCCACAGAATGTTCGGTGTCTTAGCCCAGGCGAGCGGCTGCCCCTTTATTCGTTCTGGACTCCCCTGTGGTCGCTGCCACATCTTTCGCCAGTTATCCAGAACGCTGTCATTAATTGACTCTCATTGTAGCAGCAAATTGACGAGGACAAAACGTTCTCGTTGTAAAATAGGGGCGATGTATGGGTTAGGAGTTATCACGATGGAAACGCTAAAAGTGAGAGCGCATGTTGGCGGCGATGGCATTTTGAAGTTGGAAGTACCTGTCGGTCTATCGGATGTGGACTATGAAGTGACAATCACACTTCGGCCAGAGATGACACGAGAGCAGTGGCAAGCCTATGTTGAAGAGACTTATGGAAGCCTCGCAGATGATCCTATCGAACGCGGCGAACAGCCGCCGTTTGAAGTGCGGGATGAGATTGAATGAAATATCTTCTTGATACGAATACCTGTATCAGATATATCAATGGGCGTTCGCCACAACTACGCACGAGGTTTCTTTCGCTTTCAGGCGAAGATATTGCAGTTTGCTCAGTCGTAAAGGCTGAACTGTTTTACGGTTCAGCCAAAAGCGAATATCCGGCAAAATCAAGAACAAAGCAGGAATATTTTCTACAGGCACTTCTTTCCTTACCTTTTGACGATAAAGCCGCTGAGGTCTATGCGCCGATGCGTGCCCGACTCGAAAAGCTCGGCACACCCATCGGCGCGAATGATATGTTGATCGCTGCAATCGCGCTTGCAAACGATCTGATTTTAGTGACACACAACACCCGTGAATTTGTACGAATCGACGGGTTGAAAATTGAGGACTGGGAAATTTAGCCGGGGATTTCAATCCCCAGCAAGACAATGTTATCAAGACGTTGCATTAGGCTGTGGCATCGGCAGATGTGCTATCGCCATTTCTACGGCGCGGCAAACCGACACCGATCAGCAGCGCAATCGGCCCCAACAGCAGCAGCCACATGGCCGCGCCTAAGCCTGCGCTTTCCGCGACGAAACCGATAGCGACTGGAATCAGTGCGGCGGGCAGTCCGATCACATTCATGACGGAGAGAACTGTGCCACTGCGGCCCGGCATGGCATCGTAAAGCTGCGCTTGCAGCACGGCGTACCAGCCCGCGTTGAAGATGCCCAACAGCGCCAGTATCACCAGCTTGGGGACGATGCCGGGAACGAGCAGCAGCGCCGGAAACAGGATCAACTCCGCGAGAACGCTGTAACGCAGGTAGTCGATGCCTTTCACACGCTCCAAGAGCGGAATAAGCAGGAAATCACCGAGCAGCCCGACGCCTGTCCACACAAGGACGGCGATGCCACCGAGCGCGTAATCGCCGCCGACGACATCGACGAAGTACAGCGCGACATAACCATGCAGCACGTCCATCAATAGATCAGCGAATTCCAGCAGCAGCACCCATTTCAAGACGACGCGCTGGCGCATGGCGGTGATGGCTTCGCGCAGACCGTCGATGAAACCGAGCGACTCCTCTTCGTCGTCGTCATCATCGGCTGAGGGCGCTAACGTCGTGCCGTTGAGCGAACGCCGCAGCAGCACGAGCGCGACCAATGCCACCAGCGCGCACAGAAAAAACAGTTCACGCCAGCCCGCGCCGATCAATGCCGCCGCTCCAAGCACTAGCGGCCCGACGACAATCGCCAGCGAGCCGGAGAACGTCCATCGTGCCATGTTCTGCTCGCGGCGTTCGGGGTCGTAGTCCATGAGCGTGGCTTGCGACAGGCTGACGAACGCGCCTGACGCCGGATAAAACAGGATGAATGAAACCATCAGCGTGATGAAGTCACCGCTCACGGCGGTCAGCAAACAGGCGAGGGCGAACATCGCGCCACCACCGAGGATCAAGCGGCGGCGGTAGCCGACATCCGCAAGGATGCCGAAAAATGTCTCGATCACGTCAGCGATGATGGATGGCAGACCAAGCAGCAGACCGATCTGCGTGTAGGTCAGGTGCAGGTCGGCGCGTATGATGGGCCACGCCGCGCCCAAGATACCGAACACGAACTCATCGGCAAACTCGATCAGAAGCAGGACGAACACAAACAGACTGGAGCGGCGCAACATGCGCTTCAGGAACATGAGACTATGCCTTTCTGAGCATTGATGAGAATCGAAAAGCGCCGTGAACGAACGCTCCAAAAAAGCGCGCTCACAGCGAGAGGAACCAGATATTCAGTTAGCTGCGGGTTAGATCAACTGCGACTGCGGCAGTGCAGGAGACCACGTTGAATTTTGTTCATAGCAAACAGGATAGCAGAAATGCAGGTGCAGAGGCAAGAGGTGAAATCATGATATTATTGCGTTGGGTAATTAGTGTGAGGATTCGATGATGGCAACTGGAAAACTGCGTAAGGACGAGCTTGACAATTTGAACTCGCTGGCTGGCGGCGGAGTGATGACCGACGAGGAAATTCAGCGCATCCTCAAAGGCTATGAGCAGCAGTTCGGGATGAGTTCCGAAGAATTTCTCAAGAAGTGGGCTGAGGATGCTGTGCCGGATACGGCTGACACAATGGAATGGATGATTGTAGCGAGCTACTGGAAGCGTAAGACTGTATGAGTCTGCGCCTGTTGAGAAGTTATCATGATGAAATCATTCGTCTTGTAGCAATACAAGGTTTAATGGGCGAAGTACATCGTATAAAGTATCAACCGCAGCCGGACTCATCGGCACTCATAAAATCAGAATCCCCTCATATAACTTTCAGCGATGGAGCATATCTTCGGTTTGCTGAACTTGTTGTTGCAGAAGGGCGTTCTATTAAACGATTGAAGTACAGTTACCATTACGAGCGCGAGGGCTACTTTTTTCGTTACGACAAAGACCTCGAACGCGCCCGACCCTACTGCCATCACGAGACACACTTACACGCCAATCAGGAAAACGTGAGATTTATCACTCACGAAACCAGCTTTGAAGAAGTGTTCAATTTCATCATGAAATGCTTTTATGCGTAAACTTAGAGTAATGAAGGATGTTGTCATGGCGATTGGCGAGATACGTGAACTACTGGCGGCTGGCGACAAGAAAGTTGCCGCGATTGAAGCCGATGCGGCTCACGCGCTGACATTCGTTTTGGATGACGGCGCACCGCTTCACGCCAGCCCATCGGAGAAATTATTCCACGCTGTGGATACCAACGGAAAAACGCAAACGGGCATTCTCGCCAAGCTGCACACGGACGGCAGCGTGGTTTGGTATGGGCTGCAACGCGACTCTCACCATTGGGGTGAAATTGACCCGGAACAGTTATGGTTCTGGACGGATGAATGGCAGGCGGGCGAACGACAAGTTGATGAGGATTTGAAGGCCGGACGATATGAAGTCTTTGATAATCTGGATGATTTCTTCGACACAATGTAAAGGCTTGAATAGGTTAAATGAAATTCGTCAGGATGCCGCGTTTCAGGGATGAATATAATCAGTTGCCGAAACCTATTCAAAGTTTAGTGCGGGAAAAATTTGATCTATTCAAGCAAAACCCAAGACACCCTTCTCTACGGATAAAGAAAATGGAGATTCATGAAAGCATATGGGAGGGACACATTACCCGCTCATATGTATTTACATTCCATTGGGAAGAAGATGTGGAAACTAGAGAACCGATAGCGGTATTTCGGCGTGTCGGAACACACGAGATTTATAAAAAACCCTTAACCGCGCTTACTCCCTCTCGTACCAGATTTCCTCAGTAATGCCGAAATTTTGCAAGGCTT
>JACMMD010000968.1 GCA_014379235.1 Anaerolineae bacterium | reverse complement strand
TGACACGATGATCGGTACGGTGCTGCTCGGCGGCGTAGACGCCATGCACCAGACCGCCAATCTAGGCATCGCCATTGGCGACCCCAACTACTGGCGTAAAGGTTATGGCACGGACGCCATGCGCCTGATCCTCAATTATGGCTTTGACGAGCTGAACCTTTTCCGTGTGACATCCAGCACGATGAGCTACAACATGCCGTCGATGAAGGTTCACGAAAAGGTCGGCTTTCAGCGTGAAGGCGTCCAGCGCCAGTCGATCCAGCGTCAGAGCCAGCGCTTCGACGTGATTTACTACGGCATCCTGCGCCCCGAATGGGAAGCCCTGCAAGTCTAGCATAGCGCGTGTAGGGGCACGGCATGCCGTGCCCCTACGACCTTGCCATGCTGCACTCCGGCGGCGATTATGCTATCTTGTTGCTATGTGCCCCTGTCAAACATCATAGGAGAACACCCGATGCTCAAACGACTATCGGACCTGAGCAACCGTCAGGTATTAGGCGTACTGCTGCTGTTTACGCTGTTGAGCAGCGGCTATTCACTGGTGATTAACCTCACCAGCGAACATGCTAACTTTGCCGAGTGGGGCGAAAGCTGGCTGCAAAACTTCAGCACCGAGATGTTCGGCGCACTGCTGACGTTCGTCTTGCTCGAAATCGTGATCGGCAATCGGCAAGATAAAGAGACTCTCGTGCGTCAACTCCGCAGCAGCAGTAGCGAAGAATCGAAACGCGCTGCCGAAGAACTATGGGAACATGGCTGGTTGAGTGATGGCTCACTCAAGAAAGCCTATCTCAGAAACGCGAACTTGCAAGAAGTAGACCTGAGCGATGCTTTTTTCCAGCAGGCGGATTTAGCCAAAGCGATATTGATTCGAGCGAAGATTCGGAACGCAACCTTACGCGACACCGATTTACGAGAAGCCAATTTACAGGAAGCCGATTTAACGCTCGCGGATTTACGCGGGGCACTGTTGGTATCCGCCAATTTGCAGGGAGCAAACCTCGAAAACGCGATCTTCGATGAAAGCACAACACTGCCCAACGGCGAGAAATGGACGACCACAACCGATATGAGTGTGTTTACTTCACCCTAGCGAAATTCGACAAGTGCCCTCTAGTCGGAGATTTCAATCTCCGCTTGGTTTCCCTCTCGAACCTCGCGCCTCGAACCTGCTTTGCTGTACAGCGCCCTCAGCGTGAACACTGCCGTGAACGCAATCGACAGCCCGTACATGCCGTTAATCATCCACGCCCCACCGAGCGCGCCGCTGCCCATCACCAGCGCCACACCGAGCGGCAGCATAATCACCGTCGCGGCGATCTTGGCCGCCAGCGCCGCCCGCATCTGCTCGAACGCCCGATACAGCGGCCCGAAGATGCCCCCTGCCGTCGTCACCGCGCCATAGATGCACAACGCTTGAATCAAGGGGATCGCCGGAAGCCACTCGTCGCCATAGATCGGCGGCACAACCAGCGGCGCGATGATGGCTAATGCGAGGAAGAAGCCCGTTCCGCTCACCGTTAGCGCTGCCAATGCCCGTAAAAAGTTCCGTCGCAGCCCGACAAAATCGCCGCGTCCCACGGCCTGCGGCACAACCGCCTGCATGTTGTCGTAAATCGCAGATGTGAAAAAACTCAGCCGCCCCAACGCCGTCAGCGCGAGGTTGAGATGCCCCGCCGCTTCTTTGCCCCACACCGCGCCCACCAGCGTCATCGGTAACTGCGTGTAAATCAGCGCGAAATTTTTATCGAGCGCGTTGGCCACGCCGAAGCGCCAATAGCTGCCGAGCGGCACAGTTCGCGCCCGTCTCAGCACATCTCGAAACGGCGGATACGTGCCGCGTTCGCCAACCCTCAGCCGCCAATACACCCCTAAACCGAGCGCCATCGTCAGATACGAATACGCCAACCGCCCGATTACTATCGCGTCCGCCGTCGGGCTGATCGCCAGCGCGGCCAACGCGCACACCACCAGCACGACTTGATTGGCGTTTTGCAGCACCGCTACTTCACGCATCGAGCGGCGGCTTTGCAGCGCGATCACCACCAAGCCATAGATACCGTCCGCCGGAATCGTCAGCGAGTAAAGAGCCGACAACATGCCGATGTGTGCGTCGCCCTCGTACATCAGCCGCGCCAATGGCGGCCCTGCCAGCGCCAAACCGACGATGCTCACGAGCGACCACAGCAGCAGGACACGCACATAATAGGCCATCAGGTCGAGGATTTCGGACTCGTTCCGCGCTCCAACCGCCACCGCCAAACGCGAGACCGTACTCGTGCCGATTCCCGTCAGGTTGAGCGCCTGCACCAGCAGGAACAACGCTTGCACCAACCCCCACGTCCCGAACGCCGTGTCACCCATCAAGCGCGTGATGATGATCGACGACACAAAGCTCAAGCCCGTGATGCCCAGTTTGCTGACCTGTAAAGCCAGCGTATCCTGCACAAATTTGCGTTGAAAAAAACGCCGCAACCGATGATTCATAGCACTCTAGCCGGGGAATTCATTCCCCGGTAGCTAACAGTCTTTCGCTCTGTAAACCGCTAACGTTTGCGCCGCGATGTGATCCCACGTCTGATGCCGCGCCTTATCCCGGCCTGCCGCGCCCATTTGCGCTGCCCGTTCGCGGTCAGTTAGCAGCGTGATGATCGCTTCCGGCAAGCGCCGCGTCAAATCCCTTTGTGGCACCAGCAAACCCGTTATGCCATCGTCAACAGCATCTTCCGCGCCGCAGTCTGTCGTGCCAATGATAGGCAAACCCGCCGCGCTGGCTTCTAAATGCACCAAGCCATAGCCTTCGAACGACGTGCCCACGTTCACCGATGGCAGCGCGAACACATCCGCCGCGCTATACCAACCGAGCAGCGCTGATTCCGGCACATGACCAAGCAAATGCACACACTCACTTAAACCGAGCGCTTCAATCTCTGCCCGCACCCGCGCCACATAATCCAGTTCGGCTTTCATACCGCCGAGTATCACGCCTTGAACGTCGGGTATTTGCTGACGCACAACGGCCAGCGCCCGCACCAGTTCGAGTGACCCTTTGCGCGCCTTGATGCCGCCAACGGACAGCACGATTCGCCCCTTGATAGACGTTTCCAACGGCGGTAAATGCTCAAACTTGGCCGCGTCCACGCCATTATTGACGACCACCGTTCGCAGTCCCGGCAAGACTCTCTGCGCCACTTTCGCGGTATAGCGGCTCACGGTTATCATACACCCGCTGCGAAAAGCCCATGCATACAGCGCTCCCACCGGCCAGCGCCGCGTTATGGGCAAGCGAACATAGCTCCCATGCCCCGTGATGAACAGCGGCCTTTTGCCTGCGACCCATGCCGCGAGCGGCGCATACGGCTCGATGGTGGTGTGAAGCACATCACAGTCGCGCAGCAGCGCCCGAACTCGCGGTGCGGCCAGCGCCAGATTGAGCAGCAGATTTCCATCCGCAGGGGTGACGTTCGGCAGCAGTTTATGAACGGTTATGCCATCAACATCGGGGCTGTTCTTCGCCGCAATGACGGTCAGCTGGACACCAGCACGATTAAGCGCTTCGAGGAGACTCAAGCTGTGATGCGCCCAACCGTGCGCGTGGCTCAGATCAGGGGTGAGTAAACCAATATGCAGGTTCGAGGTTCGAGGTTTTAGG
>JACMMD010000967.1 GCA_014379235.1 Anaerolineae bacterium | reverse complement strand
TGCCATCAGCAAGCGCTTGGTCAAGATCGGTATCGGTTACGCCCTGTAAACGCTGCCCGACAGCCCATTTCGCGCCGGGATAATCCTGAGACTGCACCGCGCCAAGCCAACTGACGATCTCGGCGGGCGTTTGGAAACGGATTCCGGCAAGCTGTTGGTTGGCTAGGCGCTGCTGGATGAGATTGAGCATGATTGTTTGTCCCGTCGCTTTTTGATCTCGTCATCTATTTATATAATAGATGACGATTAGGACAACTTCCGCCCTAATCGGAAAAGGGAAGCATATGTATTCACCAACCACGCGCTTATTGACGATTTTGGAACTGCTGCAATCCTACAAACACATGAGCGGCTCGGAGATGGCGCGGCGGCTCGAAGTCGATGTGCGAACCGTGCGCCGTTATATCGTGATGCTGCAAGATATGGGCATTCCGGTTGAAGCTGAACGCGGCCCGTATGGCGCGTATCAATTGCAGCGCGGCTATAAACTGCCGCCGCTGATGTTCACCGATGCCGAAGCAGTTGCGCTGACGTTAGGTTTGATCTCGATTCGCGGGTTTCAGTTTCCGGTGGATGTGGCCGCTGTCGAAGGTGCGCTGGCTAAAACCGAACGGGTGATGCCCGAAAGACTGTACAAGCAGGCACGAGGGCTGCAAGAAGCGATCACCTTTAATGTCACATTCAACGTCAAGCCGCCCACGTTCTCCAACATTGACTTTGTGACGATTTTAAGCTCGGCGGCTCACGAGCGCCGACAGGTTCAAATGCGTTATGCGTCGTGGAACGGGGATGAATCCGAACGGGCGTTTGACCCTTACGGCATCGTCTTCAACGAGGGTTTCTGGTACACGTCCGGTTACTGCCATTTGCGTGAAGGTCTGCGAACGTTTCGCTTAGATCGTATCGTCGCGCTTGAACCACTGCCGCAGTCGTTCGAGCGGCCTGATAACTTCGACACGCTCGATTTTGTGCTTAAGTCGCTGGTGCTGCTGCCGGGAACAGAGCAGGTCGAGATTTTGTTTAAGACCACGCTTGAAGAAGCCAGTCAAGTTATCCCAATAGAGATGGGCCGGTTAGAAGCTGTCGAGGCTGGGGTCATTTTTCGGCGGGCGGCTACACAGCTTGAATGGCTTCTGCCGTATCTTTTGGCGCTTGAATTCCCGATGGTGATTATCCAACCGGACAGCCTGCGTGAAAGACTGCGACAGATGGCGGCGAAGGCATTGCAGATGGCTGACAGTGAAGCGGAATAAGTATGGCGCGAAAGGGGAACGGTAGGCTACTATGTAGCCTCGTTTTTGCCTACTGCAAATGGTTTAGGTTCCTATGGATGCATTTCAAATTGAAGTTGGCGGACAGCCGGACGCACTGCGACGGTTGGCGCTGTTTTACCGCGAAGGCGAGGGACGTTCGCTGCTAGAGGCGCTGCCTGCGGTGGGGCGAACGCAGTTATTCACGGGGATGGGCGCGTCGTATCATGCGGCGTGGATTGCGTCGTACCATGCTCAAGCGCTGAACTTACGCGCTAGCGCGA
>JACMMD010000966.1 GCA_014379235.1 Anaerolineae bacterium | reverse complement strand
TCAACACTGGAAGCGCTGGTTTTGGATAGGTGCCGCGCTCTTGCCGTTATTGCTGCTGTGGATGATTGTCTGGCCGCACAAGCGGCCAGCGCCGCTAGAGGAGCTTGCCGCTGCTCGTGCGCGCTGGGCGTCATACGACATCGACAGCTATCAAATGTCGGTGCGTTACTTCGGCGGCGGTTATACCATTGGCATTGTCTACTCGCTGCAAGTAGACGATGGCGTTGTGACCGCAGCCGACACCCGCGCCATGTTCTTGCCCGAAACCCAAACGACACCCATCCCTGACCCGATGAATTATTCGCTGGCCAACGCGCCCGCTAACCCCGATTTTCTGCCTACGCGCCTCGATGGACTGACCATCGAGAGCATGTTCACCTTTGCTGAGGCTGCCCTCGCGGATGAAACATGGCCCGGGCCTTTTGAGTGCAATTTCGGCGCGCATCATGAAGCGAAGTACGACGCGCAGTATGGTTACATCACTGAGATGCATTACGCCAATTGTTCGACAGGGCTGCTGTGTTCGTCGCTTCCGCACTGCGATTCGAATGTGACCGTCTTGGAGTTTGAACCGCTGCCGGAGTAGTCAGCCGTGTCGAATTTACGCAAATATTGGAAGCGCTGGTTTTGGGCAGGCGCGGCGTTTATACTGCTGTGGACGATTGTCTCACCATTTTTGCGGCCATCTCCAGCGCAGGAGCTTGCCGCCGCCCGTGATCGTTGGAACGCCCAAGGCATCGACAGCTACAACATGATGGTCAGTTTCGGCAGTTATGCTTATGGAGAAACCTTTTCCTTTACCGTGCAGAACGGGCAAATCGTAGAAGCAGATCGCGCTTACGGTATAATGTTTGCCCCTAACGTAACGCCCATTCCCGACCCTGAACAGTATTCAATGACACATGGATTGTCGCAACAGCCAGTCCGCTTAGTCGATCTTACCGCGGACGGGTTGTTCGCGTTTGCCGAAACAGTTCTCGCGGATGAAGCGTGGCCGTCACCGCTCAACTTTTGCGACATCGGTCTGCATCACGAAGCGGAATATGATTCGGAGTACGGCTTTATCCGCTCCCTGCGCTATACCGATTGTCCACCAATGTTCATTTGTGGGGTGATGTCGCATTGTAGTTCCGGCGTGACCGTCAGAGAGTTTGAGCCGCTTACCGATTGATGCAACTTCTCACCTGCGAGAATCGTCATTAGAATAAACACTACTATAAAACCAAAGGCTGCTTTCATGCGACAACGGCGACTGCTGATTTTCACACTGCTTACCCTGTTCATTTCCGGCGCGGTACAGGCGCAAGATGTCAGGATTGGCCCGCTTCCCGCAGCGACCACATCCGGCGGGCACGACTTCGCGCTGACGTGGCCGGTGCTGCCGCCGACTGACGCGCAAATTGCCGATGCGCGCTCCTGCGATCTCGATACGCTGCTGGCGTCGCGTTACCCCGAAGCGCTCGGTGTCGATGAACTGGCCGCCGCTCACAGCGCCGAAAGCGCCTGCGATTGGGCCGTTTTGGCCGCCGCTTACAGCACTCGCATCAAGGACAAAGACGCTCTAACCGCCGAAGCGCGAGACGCCTACGCGCATGCCGTAAGCGCGAATCCGGCGCTGGCTTTCACGCTCCCTTTGTGGCACGGCTATTTCAACACCACGCCCTTAGTCGCGCCGCCAAGCGTCGAGGCTCACGGGCCGATCACAGGCGTGAACATCGAGTATGCCTACAGCGGAATGGGCAGCGTCGTCGGCTATGAAGTCGGTATCGTCAACGCGAATGATGCGCCGACTTTCTCCGCCACGCTCAACCTTGATGCAGTGGATATGTTTGGCGATAGTTCCTCGCTTGAAGACGAGGTTAAATATTCTGGAGCTGTGGATACGGCGCTAGTGCAGGCGTTAGTGCCCGCGCTGACCGATCTGCTGCCTGTTGGCGCGCCGTTCACCATTGACCCGTGTTGGGATAACTATCCCGATTGGCACGTCACGCTAACGTTTGCCGATAATACGCAGTGGACTCTCAGCACCAACCGCTCGAACTTCATGTTCGCGGGCGGGCCGTGGCAGGTGGAAATCGACGGCCAGCAGTACACACAGGTATCGGCGGCGTTCGTGCTGACACTGCTTGACCTGACGCGGGCGATGGAACTGCCGAACGGCGAAACGCTGGCAATGGGCTGTGGCGTGATGACCGAATTGTTGGATCTCGCCTATCCGCCTATTGGGTCGGCATAGGACGTTAGTACGTTGAAACGCAGCATTTATGCTGAAACGGCGGTCATAGGCTCATTAAAAGGTTGTAAAAACCATGCAAGGTTTGTAAAACTAAACGGTCAAATGTTCGACTCCGCGTTACAATC
>JACMMD010000965.1 GCA_014379235.1 Anaerolineae bacterium | reverse complement strand
TGTCGCCGCGCCAGACCGTTACGAAGTGATGGACTATCAATATTCGGGGCGCAGCGGACTCAAGCTGCCAACCGTTTCGCTCGGTCTGTGGCACAACTTCGGCGGCATTGATCTGTTAGAGAACGGGCGCGCTATGGTGCGCCGCGCTTTTGATCTGGGCATCACGCACTTCGACCTCGCCAACAATTACGGCCCGCCTGCGGGTTCGGCTGAAGATATGTTCAAGCAAATCCTCGACAAAGACCTGCGCCGCTATCGTGACGAACTCATTATCTCCACCAAAGCAGGTTATTATATGTGGCCGGGGCCCTATGGCGAATGGGGTTCGCGCAAATACCTGATCTCCAGCCTCGACCAGAGCCTCAAGCGCATGAATTTGGATTACGTAGACATCTTCTATCACCACCGTCCCGATCCCAATACGCCGCTCGAAGAAACCATGATGGCGCTCGACCACATTGTGCGGCAGGGAAAGGCGCTGTACGTCGGCATTTCCAACTACAACGCCGAGCAAACCCGCGCCGCCGCTCAAATGCTGCGACAAATGGGGACACCGTGCCTGATTAATCAGGTCAAATATCATATGTTTGATCGTTGGGTAGAGGATGCGCTGCTCGATGTGGCGGCGGAAGAAGGTGTCGGTTTGATGATCTTCTCGCCGCTCGCGCAAGGCATGTTGACAGATCGTTATCTGAACGGTATTCCAGAAGACGCGCGCGCTGGCAAAGATGGGACGTTTCTCAAGCGTGAAGCCATCACCGACGAGTATCTCGCAAAGGCGCGCCGTTTGAACGCGATTGCACAGAGTCGCGGAGAAACGCTGGCGCAGATGGCCTTAGCGTGGGTGCTGCGTCATCCGGCGGCGACATCGGTTTTGATTGGCGCGAGTACGGTTCAGCAGGTAGAAGACAACGCCGCCATCGCCCGCCGCCCATCCTTTTCACCGGATGAGCTGCAAGCGATTGAAGCGGCGCGGGCACAGAAGTAAAAACTAGGCTTGTTGAGGACGGCGTGGACGGCGGCGGCGGCGCGAACGATGCGGCGCTCCATCGGCATCCAACGCGCCCGTCAATTGGGCGTTCGATTGGTGGCTGAGATCACCTTCGCGGTTCACTGCTGCCATCGGACGCGAGTCGTTAAACGTATTGGTCGCGCCGCCGTTGGTGACGTGATTCGGTTGACCATTCGTGCCGCCGTTGCTGGCGCGGCTTGGCTGACCATTCGTGCTGCCGTTGCTGGCGCGGCTCGGTTGGCCATTTAGCCCGCCGCTGTTGCGATTCGCTTGACCGTTTGAACTGCCGCCTGACCGTGAGCGTCCACCGTCGGATGCCGGACGTCCCGACCATGACTGCTGACGCTGCCCACCACCGCGAGAGTTCGACACGGGTAAGCTGGCCGACGCGCCCGAAGACACAAACGGATGGTCGCTGACCACAGGCACACGCAGCCGGATGAGCTTTTCGATATCGCGTAGAAATTCGCGTTCGTCAGAATCACAGAACGAGAATGCTATTCCCGATGCACCAGCGCGGGCCGTTCGCCCGATGCGATGCACATAGCTTTCGGGGATGTTGGGCAGGTCGTAGTTGATGACATGCGTTACGTCATCAACGTCGATGCCACGCGCCGCGATGTCCGTTGCTACCAGCACACGGGTTTTACCGGACTTGAAGTTCTCCAATGCCCGTTCGCGCGCGGTCTGCGACTTGTTGCCGTGAATAGCTTCGGCTTGAACGTAACCGCGCTCCAGGTGTTGAACCAGTTTGTTCGCGCCGTGCTTCGTGCGGGTGAACACCAGCACACGCCGGATCGCCCGATCACCGAGCAGGTGAGCCAACAGCGCAGGCTTGTCTTTCTTGTCCACGAAGTACACCGACTGGTCGATTTTCTCAACCGTCGTCGCCTGCGGCGTAACCTCGATGTGAACGGGATTGTCCAAGATGCGATCCGCGAGGTCTTGAATATCCTGCGGCATCGTCGCCGAGAACAAAAGCGTTTGCCGCTTGGTAGGCAGCGCGCTAATCACGCGGCGCACGTCGTGAATGAAGCCCATGTCTAACATGCGGTCTGCTTCGTCCAGCACAAACACCTCGACGCTGTTCAGCTTGACCATGCCTTGATTCATCAGGTCGAGCAAACGTCCCGGTGTCGCTACCAGAATATCCGGGCCGCGCCGGAGTGCCTGTACCTGCGGCTGTTGACCGACACCGCCAAAAATGACGATGTTTTTCAGTCCCGTGTAACGTCCGTAAGACGTGAAGCTCTCGCCGATTTGCGAG
>JACMMD010000964.1 GCA_014379235.1 Anaerolineae bacterium | reverse complement strand
TTCGCAAATGATAATGTTGGGCGCAAAGAGTGATGTGCGCTGTAGGGGCGCAATATATTGCGCCCGTATTTGTGAAGTCGCAGCAGTTCCTAGTGCGCTTCTGCTGAGAGCAAAAAGGCCATGATGTCACCCAAGTCTTGATCGGAGATCAGCCGCCCGTAATTTTGCGGCATCACGGGCGTGTATTCCTCGACGTGGTACGCCGCCGGATACAAGATCGACTCGTAGATGTAGGCTTCCCTCGTCAACGGTGAGCGGCGTTCGACTGCGCGTTCCGCCATACCTACGAACGGCGGCGCGATATGGGCTGTCGCTTCTGCGCCAGCGCGGTGGCAGCCGACGCAAGCGTAATGCTCTACGAGCATCGCCCCATGCGCCGCATCAGCGTTAGCCAGTAGCGGCGTCACGATGTCCATGTACGTATCTGGCGTGAGCGTCGTCGCAGCCGTGCCTTCGCTGGTTTCACTGAGCAGCACAAAGGCCACCGCGAACACCAGTGTAAACAAGGCCAATATTCCAGCGACGAAATACAGCGGCAGCCGTGAGGATTTTGGCGATGGGCGCGGCTGGCTCACAATGCCCGTCTAAAAAATATTGATGTTGATAACGCGATCAAGCATCATGGCCAAAAACAGGAACGCGAGGTAAGCAGTGGAGTATTTATAGGTGCGCTTGGCCGTCGCCTTGTCCGCCACACGAATCAATGTGAGCGACATCCAGATCATACCGACGCCAAGCACGAACGCCGCTATTCCGTAGATCAAACCGAGCATCTGAATCGCCACAGGCAGCAGCGTGACGATCACCAGCAGCACGGAATACAGCAAAATTTGGTTGCGTGTCGAACGTTCACCACGAGCCACAGGCATCATCGGCACTTTGGCCCGCGTATAATCAGCGTTCACCAGCAGCGCCAGCGCCCAACTGTGCGGCGGTGTCCAGTAGAAAATAATCAGGAACAGCAGCCAAGCCTCAACGGATAACGTACCTGTAACCACCGCCCAACCGACCAATACAGGGAACGCGCCTGCACCGCCGCCGATGACAATGTTGGCAATCGTGTTACGCTTCAGCAGCATCGTGTAAATGATGACGTAGTAGAACGCCCCACCGAGCGACAACCACGCCGCAACCCAGTTCGTGCCGAAGCCCAGAATTAACACCGAAGCCACGACCAACGCGAGTCCGAACAACAGCGCATTCAACGGCGCGATTCGC
The DNA here is from genome assembly GCA_014379235.1 of Anaerolineae bacterium. Classification (GTDB taxonomy): domain Bacteria; phylum Chloroflexota; class Anaerolineae; order Aggregatilineales; family Phototrophicaceae; genus JACMMD01. The sequence continues at coordinate 561 of JACMMD010000964.1, read as the reverse complement.
CCCGATGGGATGGGACGCTGTGCCGTGCGCGCCATATGCGCGTCCATATCGCGGTCAATATATTGGTTGATGGCGCTGGCCCCCGCCGCCGACAGCGCCCCGCCAATAATCGTCGGCAGCACCAACGCCAATGCCGGAACACCGTTAGCGGCAATCACCATCGTGGTGATCGTCGTGAACAACAGCAGCAGCACAATGCGCGGCTTGGTCAGTTGGAGATAGGCTTTTGCCATAGCGCCGACGCTCAATTGAGGCGGTTCGCGCCGGGACTGTATTAAACTTGTCGTTGGGATTGCCATCTGTCCTCAGTCAACTCATCAGATATCTCGCGGCCTACGCTTCGATTGTCCAGCGTCTCTACCGCGCTTAATGCGACCAGCAGCGCCCATGTCACCGATGCCAGTCCAACGTGCCCCGCGCCCCACAGCGGAGCGGCAGCGCTTAAAACGAACATCGCGCCTACACCAGCTTGTAACAAATACGCCACAAGTGCCGCGCTGGCCAGTGTTCGCGCCGGGCCGACTGCCCGTTCACGCCGCGTATACCACAGCAGCACTACCA
>JACMMD010000098.1 GCA_014379235.1 Anaerolineae bacterium | reverse complement strand
TTTTTTGAACTGGAATGGAATCGCGCCGCTGATGAATATGTCCAACACATGACAAACTCCGATCTTTTGAGTAATTATCATCACATGCTGCAAGCGGAACGCCGCTATAAGCCCTATCAACTGAGCGAGATTGAAGAACAGCTTCTCGTCGAGAAAGATGTCACCGGACGCAGCGCATGGACGCGCTATTTCACACAGATCATGGGCGCGCTGCGCTATGACCTCGACGGTCAGCAGGTGAACCAGAGCGAAATTTTGCGCTTACTGTACAGCTCTGACCGCGAGACACGCAAAAAGGCCGCCGAATCGGTGACGAAAACCTTGCAAGATCGCTCGATGGATTTGACGTATATTTTCAACGTGTTAGCGGTGGATAAAGCGTCGGGCGATAAGATGCGCGGTTACGCCAGTTGGATTTCGTCGCGCAATCTGAGCAATAAAGCGTCGGACGAAGTGGTCGATGCGTTGGTGACGGCGGTCACGGCCAATTACGATCTGGTGGCGCGGCACTACGAACTCAAGCGCAAGCTGCTCGGACTGGACGAACTGACCGAATATGATCGCTACGCGCCGCTGCCGCTCGATGCAGGCGACAAGCGCTATACGTGGGAAGAAGCGCGGGACATCGTGGTGAGCGCGTATGCTGCTTTCAGCCCGCAAATGGCGGAAGTCGCTGAGATGTTCTTCAACGAGCGCTGGATTCATGCGGCCCTCGCGCCGAGCAAACGCGGCGGGGCGTTCGCCGCGGCAACGGTGCCGTCGGCGCATCCGTTCGTGTTCATGAACTACACGGCTCAAGCTCGTGATGTGGCGACGCTGGCGCATGAACTGGGACACGGCGTACATCAATATCTCGCAGGGCAGACTCAAGGGCTGTTCGGGATGCACACGCCGCTGACAACGGCGGAGATGGCGTCGGTGTTTGGCGAGATGCTGGTGTTCAGCGACCTGATGGAGAAAGAACCCAACGCCGAAGCGCGGCTGTCGATGCTGTTGGGCAAGATCGAGGACACGTTTGCGACGGTGTTTCGTCAAGTGTCGATGAACCGCTTCGAGGACGCGATGCACACGGCCCGACGCGGCGAAGGCGAACTCAGCACCGCACGTCTCAGCGAATTGTGGCTGCAAACGCAGCGCGCCATGTTCGGTGAGAGCGTCGATTTGAGCGATAACTATGGCATCTGGTGGAGCTACATTCCGCACTTCTTACACACGCCGGGATATGTCTACGCCTATGCCTTTGGCGAACTGCTGGTGCTGGCGTTGTTCAATCTGTACCGCGAACGCGGCGCGGAGTTCGTGCCACAGTACATCGCCGTGCTAGAGGCTGGCGACTCGGATTATCCCGACAAGATTCTGGCGAAGGTCGGCGTCGATCTGGCTGACCCGAACTTCTGGAATCAGGGGTTAGAGGCTATTCGCGCACTGGTCGAGCAGGAAGAAGCACTGGCGCGAGAAGTCTATCCCGACAAGTTTGCATAAGGCAGTGCTGAGAGCGTAAGAGGGTGTTTGTTAAAACGAATATTCAATCGCTAGGGGTTCAAAACCCCTAGCTGCCATCCATCAAACCGGCTAAAGCGGTTGTTTTTGAACGCCTTTAGCGCGTTTCTCTGCTTCCTAGCCAACGGTTTTGAACCGTTGGCGGCGCACCAACGGCAATTTGTAACACGCTCTCATGCCTCATCACTAAATCCCGGACTCCTTACTGATCGGCCCAATTGGCCGTATAGTTAAGGTGATGTGCTGAGTGAGCAGGGGACATGATGAGCGCCCAACCGACTTCATCACCGAACACCATCTACTGTATGCGCTGTGGGCATCACAGCGGCGCAGACCAACCCCAGTGTGAAAACTGTAGTAACCCCTTTCGCTTGAACGCGCCGCTGGCCCGCAGCGAGATATCAGCAACGGTCATCAACCCGATACCCGGCAGTCGCAGCATCGAGTCAGCGGAGCAGGCCGCAGAAGCCCTCTACCTGTACGCGGCTGAAATGATGCGTCAGGGTCGGACGGATCAGGAAGTCCGCAACACCCTCATGAAGATGGGATTGAGCCGTGAAAACGCGGCGTTTATCGTTAATCGGCTTGATAAAGTACGGACACTTTCGCGCCGTAGAAGTACCGGACGCCGTGCCATCATGTATGCGTTCATCGGCGGTGTGATCGGCATCGCGGGAGTGATTCTCACGATTGGTTTGTATCAAGGCGCGGTGAGCATGGGCGTCATTTATGTGATCGCGTGGGGGCTGGTGATTTTGGGCGGGCTGCGCTTTGCGACGGCTGTAGCCATGCTGGTGGAAGAAGAATGAGGGATCGCTCAGTGACGCGAATTCCCATTTGGCGAGTGATATTGGTGATAGGCAGCCTCGTGCTAGGGGTTAGCATCATCGTTATGCTTTATGGGATGTCGAACCTGATCGGGGCATTGGGGTCTGTCGGGCCAGAACTGGATGCACAAGCGGCACGAACGTGCAGCGACGATGAGCAAGTCGTCAAACGCGCTTCACCGGACGGTCCCTCGAATACCGGTTCGCTCGGTTTTGACTATTACTGTGAGGACGCGCAGGGGCAGCGCCGCGACATCACCCGTGAAACGGTTCGTAGTTTTAGCCAGCGTATCTCGCAGTACCCGCTGATGATGATAGTGGCTACGGTAACGATAGTCACCGGAATCCTGACGGTGATCTTTGCGTTCTGGAAGCGCAAAGCAAGTCCCGCCTGAAACCGCTTACTTTATATCCATCACTTCGTTGATAAGCTCCTGCATCCGTTGGTGATGCGCGCCTCTCCAGAAAATCTGATCGCACGAACGGCAGCGATGGAACACCTCATAATACTGCGCTGTGTGCGCGGGCAGTCGATCTATGATCGCATCTTTGGCGACGGTTTCCAGCAGACCGTTGCAGGTCATACAGCGCTCGAACGGCACAACAAACGGCAGCAGCTCATAGCGCCGGAGTAATTCCACGATCTGGCGGCGCGGGTTGGTGTCGCGCACGAAGTAGCCGTGAATCACCAGCCCGCGCTTGAGCAGTCCAATGTCGCGGGTGAGCAGTACGCGCCCCTCATTATGAGCGACCCGCGCCAATTCTTCGTCGTCGTAGTCGTTGCGATAGAGCGTATCGAAGCCCATCATGCGGAGATAGGCCGCTAAACGTCCCAAGTGCGTATCCAAGATGAACGTTGGTTTGCCGTCGAGCGGTGGTCGCAGCGGTGGCGCGTCCACATTCGCTTCGGTTTCGGTGCAAGCATAGACCTCGATCTTATCGTCAGGCTGCACCAGATAAGCAAAGCTCACAGGTACGCCATTGACGACAAGCTGTTCGATCTCAGGGTGCGGCACACCCAGCGACTCGACCATATCTTTGATTGAAGCACGCCAGTCAAAAAGGTGGGTGAAATCAACGTTCCGGCGGGCGGCGGGCAAAAAGTAGTTTACCGCGCCGTAAAAGCGGAAGTGAGCGCAAGCCATAGGAGAGTCCTTAATCAAGCACTGTTCCCATTATAGTCGAAGTGCGAATTGTGGCTACTGTTTCTCACGTTGTACTTGACTCCATGCCCCATTTTCCGCTTTAATTATGCACATGGTTTACTACGGTCACTTCTCACTCCTTACCCGCTCCCACATTGGTGGCTATGATGCGGTTTCTGGGGGAGAGATGCGCCTAGTGACCGGATGACGTAATGTAAATTGTA
>JACMMD010000963.1 GCA_014379235.1 Anaerolineae bacterium | reverse complement strand
TCGCGCTATCGTCACCTCGAACGTACAAGAGACGGTCAGCGGCATCAGTGTTGCCAAGACGTTCCGGCTAGAGGGCACGATCTTCGAGGAGTTTGAGAAGGTCAATCAGCAGGCGTATCAGATCAACCGCCGCGCCGGTTATGTGTTCAGCAGCATTTTCCCGATCTTGAACATGATCGCGGGGATCGGCACGGCGGCGCTGGTGTACTTCGGCGGGCAGAGCGTGATCGCCGGCCAACTGACGTCGGGCGAGTGGTTCCTGTTCATTCAGGGGTTGGCGCTGTTCTGGTTCCCGCTGACGAGCATCGCGTCGTTCTGGAGCCAGTTCCAACTCGGTTTGGCGGCCAGTGAGCGTGTGTTCGCGCTGTTGGATGCCGAGCCGAAAGTGGTACAGACAGACAGCGTGAAAGTGCCGGACATTCGCGGCGAGATCAGTTTCCAGAATGTCGATTTCCGCTACAACGACGATGAACCTGTATTGGTCGATTTCTCGCTGACCATTCGCCCCGGCGAAACGTTGGCGCTGGTGGGGCATACGGGGTCGGGTAAGTCGAGCATCGGCAAGCTGATTGCGCGCTTCTACGAATATCAGGCGGGCAGCATCACGCTGGATGGTCACGATCTGCGTTCGCTGGATTTGAGCGCCTATCGTGCGAAGCTGGGCATCGTGACGCAAACCCCGTTTCTGTTTGACGGTACGGTGATTGACAACATTCGCTATGCCAAGCCGGACGCTACCGATGATGAAGTGATTCATGTCGCGCAGCATGTCGGTAATGGCGACTGGATTGACAGCCTGCCTGACGGTCTAACGACGCCAGTAGGGGAGCGTGGCAGCAGTCTATCTATGGGGCAGCGGCAGTTGGTGGCGCTGGCGCGGGTGCTGCTGCAAGACCCGTCGATTTTCATCCTCGATGAAGCGACGGCCAGCGTCGACCCGCTTACGGAAGCGCTGATTCAAGAAGGGCTGGATACGCTGATGGAAGGGCGCACGTCGATTGTGATCGCGCATCGACTGTCTACGATCAAGAACGCGGATCGCATCATTGTGCTGCGCGAGGGCGAGATCATCGAGCAGGGCGACCATGATGATTTGCTGCGGCAGGCGGGTTATTACGCCGAACTGTATAACACCTACTTCCGCCACCAGAGCCTTGAGTACATCGAGAGCGCTGGCGAGATGATCGCTGAGAGTTAAGCCATCCGCTTTTAGCCGTTAGCGATTAGCTGATGCCGTTTTAGAGAACGAGCGCGTAGGAAACTACGCGCTTTTTGTTTAGGGATATAATCGGGACAGGCTATAACGGAGTAGTTGGGTATGTCGGCAATACAGATAAAACGGTGGACGGCTGAGGAATATCTAGCTTTTGAGCGCGCCAGCGACGAGAAGCACGAATTCCTTGACGGTCAAATATATTCGATGACAGGGGCCAGTCGGGCGCATAACCTTATCAGTGTTAATACAGCCACCGCATTTAATAACGCGCTGCGGCAACACCCGTGTGAAGTCTATGCGAGTGATATGCGGGTAAAAGCGCCAAGCACTAAAGGCGGATATTTGTATCCTGATGTTGTTGTGGTTTGCGGTGAAGCAGCGTTTGAGGATCAGCAGGTCGATACGCTGCTCAACCCGACTGTGATTGTCGAAGTGCTGTCATCATCTACGGAGTCGTTTGATCGTGGAACGAAGTCTCAGCATTATCGGGCGCTGGACTCGCTGCAAGAATATCTGTTGATCTCTCAGAATACGGCACACATCGAACATTATGCGCGGCGCGCAGATGGTCAATGGCTGCTGTCGGACGCTGTCGGGCTAGAGGCGGTAGTGGAACTACGTTCAGTTGATTGTCGGCTGGCGCTGGCGGATGTGTATGTGAAGGTTGCGTTTGAGGACGAAAGTATTGATTCGGGCAGGAACGAATGAAACTTTCAGATTTATCGCCTGACATTATGGAGCGTATTAAGACGCTTAATTATGATCGGATTATTGAAAAGCATGAAGGGCCAGAAGATTGGGAAGCGGTCTTAAAATATCACGATCCTGAATTCATGCGAATTGATAACTGCGATGTACTGCTTCCAGTTGGAAAGGAACAGCACCCGAACATCACTATTCTGCGAACAATTGTGGGCAATGAAGGTAAGGTGTTAGTTGTGTTCCTCAAAGATATGACTTACGTGACTGACAATGACGATTCCTTTTTGGTGATGATTCAAGCGGGGTATATGGCGGTGTGCGAGAAGATGAGCGGTGCGGAATTTTACATCGCCACTGTGTATCACGAGTGGTTTATCATTGATAACCCCACCCTCTAAATATCGAATATATCGCGTACTGATAACGTGAAACCGGGCAGTATATCCTCACCGTCGAGCGTTTCGTCTATGCCGACACTGCGCGTGTTAAGTGTTCCATCGGGCGCGAGATGGCATACATCAACGACTTTGCTCGCGGGGTAAACAACCCATACAAAATGAGTGCCACACTCCAGCATAGACTGTGCTTTGTCGAGGAGTTCCCGTTCGCGGTTGCTTGGAGAGGCGACTTCGACAGCCATATCCGGCGCGATAGCGAACTCTTTCGGAAGGGGTAAAGTCTGACGCTCCTTTGAGACGAACGATACATCAGGCGCAAACTCGTCACCATTCGGAAGGCTATATTTAACCGTATCGGTGAAGGCATAGCCTAGTTTGCGCGCCCGCACGAATTCTCGGATGGGACTGTGAATGTTGCCGACAAATAGATTGTGCATTGGGGTAGGATAAGGCACTTCGTAGATAACCCCTTTGATAAGTTCAAAGCGCTTGTCTTGATTCTCCGACAAGGCTTCGATAGCCCGCAGATCCGCAGCGGTGTAAAGTCGTTCTTGGATGGCCATAGGTTTCCTCACGATGCCTTCTCCGATTTTAGCAGAGAATGGCCTAAACCGATCAGCTTAGTGTCAACAAGGGTAAGGCAAAAGGCGACCCATGAGAATTGCAAAAGGCGCAGGATCGTTATTTATCGGGTCGCCCCTACCGCAAATACACCACGTCCAATTGTGAACGACGGGCGACACACGTGTCGCCCCTACATGGTTGGTTGTTAGGCGTGAACGCGGCCTGTGACCTGCTGCGCGATCTGGCGGCCATCGTCGGTGAGCAGCAGGTGACCGTTTGCACGCTCGATCCAACCGTGTCCGGCGGCGCGGCGCACGGCTGCGTCAGCGAAGGACTGCTGCCAGCGCAGCTC
>JACMMD010000962.1 GCA_014379235.1 Anaerolineae bacterium | reverse complement strand
CGATCTCGACTATATCAATCGTCGGCACAAGAATCGGATAGCCGGCCTTTTCCCGCGTATGCTCGATTTTGTATTCGGTAGTGATCTTGGGGCTGCCACCTTCGACCAGCGACGTTTTGGCCGTCGTCCCACCGACATCGAAGGCAATCAGGTTTGGCTCACCGATCATCGCGCCCACCCGCGCCGCGCCGATCACGCCAGCAACTGGCCCGGATTCCACTAGATTGATCGGCGTGTGCTTGGCGATGTTGAATGTCGCGCTGCCGCCGTTCGACTGCATGACGTGAAGGACATCGCCCATCCGTTTACGTGTTGTCAACTTTTGATCGAGGTTATCTAGATAGCGGCCCGCAATCGGCAGCACGTAGCTGTTCAAAACCGCCGTGCTGGTACGCTCGAACTCGCGCCATTCCTGCGTGACATCATGCGACAGCGTAAATGGCATATGCGGCGCGACCTCGCGCAAGATACGCCCGGCCTCGATTTCATGGGCCGCATTCGCGTAGGAATGCAAGAAGCATAGCGCGATGCTCTCCACACCTTCATCCATCAGCTTACGCACAGCTTCACGCATCTCGTTCTTGTCGAGCGGCTCTAAGACCTCGCCTTTGTAGTTCAAGCGCTCGGTCACTTCCAGCCGCAGATAACGCGGGACGAACGGTTCGGGCTTTTGATAAGCCATGTTGTAAATGTCAGGGCGATTTGCCCGCCCGATTTCCAGCACATCACGGAAGCCCCGCGTGGTAATCAAACCCGTTTTCACGCCTTTGCGCTCGGTCAGCGCATTGATAATCACCGTCGTGCCGTGTACGAAAAAGGACGTGCGACTGGTCTCGATATTGTCGGCTTTGTCCAGCGTATCGAGGACACCCTGCGCGAAATCTCCCGGCGTAGTCGATGCCTTAGCAACCTTCACCACACCCGTTTGTTCGTCCAGATAAACGAGGTCGGTGAATGTGCCGCCGATGTCGGTGGCGATGCGATATCCGGTCATGAGCCTTTTCCCTGTGGGGGCGCGGCGGTTCTGCGCTGGTTGCCCCGATGCCGTGATTATACCGAGTGGCAATCCTTGAAGCGACAGATGACAGGCCGCCCTATGCCCGCGCCAAACCTCATCCAAAGGCGGCTCGAATTCGTGGCAAAGTTCAATCTGCGCCGCCGGACAGCGCGTACTAAAGCGACAACCCTTGCCGATAGCGCGCTGGCTGATTTCGCCTTCGAGGATGATCTCATCGTTTGACTGCTGAGTTTGCGGCGTTGGCGCGGCAGACAGCAGCGCAACGGTGTACGGATGCTGCGGCTGCGCGAATAACTCCGCCGTCGGCGCGAGTTCGACAATACGCCCCAGATACATAATGCCGATGCGGTCACAGATATAGCGCAATACACTGAGATCGTGCGAGATGAACAGATAGCTCAGGTCGAGTTCGTCGCGCAGCTTGAGCAGCAGGTTCAAAATCGTCGCCTGCACGGACACATCCAGCGCCGACGTTGGCTCGTCTAAAATCAGCAGCTTGGGGTTGAGCGCCAGCGCCCGTGCGATGCCGATGCGCTGACGCTGCCCGCCGGAAAATTCGTGCGGGTAACGATCAAGGTGTTCCTTGCCCAACCCGACGAGGCTCACCAGTTCGCGTACACGTTGTTCGCGCAGCGACGACTCGCCTACGCCATGCACTTCGAGCGGTTCAGCCACCAGATCACGGACGGTCATGCGCGGGTTCAGCGACGAATACGGATTCTGAAACACGATCTGCATACGTTCGCGGGTGCGGCTCAATGCCTGCTCATCCAGCCGCGCCAAATCCTGCCCCTCGAACAACACTTGACCTTCGCTTGGCTCGATCAAGCGCAAGATCGTGCGCCCAACGGTGCTTTTGCCCGAACCGGACTCGCCCGCCAGCCCGACAACCTCCCCCGGCATGATGGTCAGGTCAACGCCGTCAACCGCCTTGATATTGCCAGTGGTGCGGCGCAGCATCCCACCTTTGATCGGGAAATATTTCTTGAGGCCGCGCACTTCTAACAGCGGCTCGATAGTCATGGCCGCCTCTCACGAGTGTAGAGGTAACACGCAACGCTGTGCTGCCCACCAGCACCGACAACCGTATCGGCGGGCGAATGTAAATGGCAGTGTGGCAGCCGTTCGGGGCAGCGCGGATGAAAACGGCAGCCCGTCGGCGGCGAGAGAAAGTTCGGCGGTGAGCCGGGAATGCCGCGTAATTCTCCCTGCTCGACATCATCTCTCGGTATCGCGCTGAGTAGACCACGTGTGTACGGGTGCTTCGGGTTGTCGAAAATCTCGCCTATTGGCCCCTGTTCGACCACCACACCGCCATACATCACCGCGACTCGATTACAAATCTTGGCGATCACGCCCATATCGTGCGTAATCAACACGACGGATACATGCCGCTCCTCGACCACGCGCTGAATCAGCCGCAAAATCTGCGCTTGAATAGCCACGTCCAGCGCGGTGGTTGGTTCATCAGCCACCAGCAAATCAGGGTCGCCAGCCAGCGCCATTGCGATCAAAATGCGCTGCTTCTGCCCGCCCGAAAACTGATGCGGGTAGCTGTCCAAGCGCTGTTCTGGATCAGGGATGCCCACCCATTGGAGCAGTTCGATGGCTTTCGCCTGCGCCTCGCGCCGTTCGCGGCGGCTGAACCACTTGCCGATTGGCAGCAGTTTCCAACCGGAGACACCGAACGTCTGCGTCAGCACCGCGTCAATCAACTGTTCGCCAATCGTGAACACAGGGTTCAAGTTCGTCGTCGGGTCTTGGAACACCATGCCGAGCCGCCGCGCCCTGAACTGCTGCAGTGCTTGGCCACGCTTGCTGGCCACGTTTTCGCCGTCGAACCATACTTCGCCGCTCATCTGCCCGCCGGGAATCAACTGCGGGATACTCAGCGCAGTGATGGTCTTGCCGCTGCCAGTCTCGCCCACAAT
>JACMMD010000961.1 GCA_014379235.1 Anaerolineae bacterium | reverse complement strand
GTCCGGCGCGATGGCGAAGTTATCGGCGAGATGGCCCTATTAGAAGAAGCGCCGCGTATGGCGACGGTGCGGGCGCGCTGCGATTCGGTGCTGCTGGCCATTCCGCAGGATCTGCTTGAACACCTCTTAAATAACAGTCCATCGGCGGCGCGGTCTATGCTGCACACGATCACGGCGCGCTGGCGAGCCACCGAAGCGCTGCTGCGCCAGAGCGAAAAAATGGCGCAGTTGGGCACGCTCACGGCAGGCATGGCCCACGAACTCAACAACCCGACGGCGGCCATTCAGCGTGGTGCAGGGCAGTTACGGCGGGCGGTGTCCGAGTTACAGCAGATCGAGCAGCGTTTACATGCGTGGCATTTCGACGGGACGCAGCTTGCGGTGCTGACCTCGCTCGATGATCTGGCGAAGGAACGGGCCGCGCAGCCGCTCGAATTCGATGCGCTGGCCCGCAGCGATGCCGAAGCTGAACTCGAAAACTGGCTGCAACTGCAAGGCATCAACAGCGCGTGGGAGATCGCGCCGACGCTGGTGAGCCTCGGCTATACCGATGATGGACTGGCGGCGCTGGTCGATGGGCTTGGCGACGAGGCTTTCGGGCTGGTGATTAGCTGGTTGGACGCGACCTACTCGGTTTACACGCTGCTAGAGTCGGTGTGGAACGGGGCGGGGCGCGTGGCGGAGATCGTCAAGGCGCTGAAAACGTATATCTTTCTCGATCAAGCCCCGGTTCAGGCGGTAGACGTTCATGATGGGCTGGACAATACGCTTGCCGTGTTATCAACCAAGCTAACGGATGTGACCGTGAATCGGGATTACGCCAGCCGTTTGCCGCGTATTCAGGCTTATGGCAGCGAGTTGAATCAGGTGTGGACGAACCTGCTCGATAACGCCGCCGATGCGCTCATGGGGATACAACAATCCGCGATCTCGCTGCGAACGTCCATCGAGGGCGAGGCGGTGGTGGTCGAGATTGAGGACAACGGCTCAGGCATACCCGACGCGGTTCAGACGAAAATATTCGACCCGTTCTTCACCACCAAGCCGCCGGGAATGGGGACGGGTTTGGGCCTCAGCACGGCTTATAACATCATCGTGCAAAAGCATCGCGGCGAAATCACGGCGTATTCACAGCCGGGAAAGACCGTGTTTCGTGTCAAGCTGCCCTTCGATTTCGAGATGGTCAATGATGGCATGACGCCTGTCGCAGGGGTGCAGCAAGCGGAAGAAGAGCGTATCCGCCGCATTTTGCAGACGACACAAACGATTGCAGTCGTGGGCATGTCGTCGCATGAAGACCGTCCGGCAAATACGATCCCTGCGTACTTGCAAACGCACGGCTATCGCATCATTCCGGTGAACCCGACCATCGAATCGGTGCTTGGCGAGAAAGCCTATCCCGACCTGAGCGCCGTGACTGAACGGGTCGATACGGTGCTGATCTTTCGCCCGCGTGAAGCTGTGCCGCCGATTGTCGAGCAAGCCATCGAGATCGGGGCGCGGGCGGTATGGATGCAGGAAGGCATTATCAACGAAGAGGCGGCCCAAACTGCGCGGGATTCGGGGCTGGATGTGGTCATGGATCGCTGTATGCGCGTAGAGCATAAGCGTCTGTTTTAGCTAGTCAGCGCGCCGGGTACAGCGTTTCAGCTAAAGACTTAACACAGAGTGACTATGAAATGGTATCACACCCAACGATAGAAAATACGGGCGACACATGTGTCGCCCCTACACACGTTGATGTAGGGGCGAGGCATGCCTCGCCCGTATTTTCAGAGCAGTCTCAGAGGGGCTGCACACACAGGGAACGTTGTACTTTTAACTCATCACTCATCACTTGATACTCCATACTCAGCACTTTGCCCGAAATCAGCTATACTAGGCGCGGGGTTATTTCTAGAAATTATTGTGCTTGTCGTGCAGGGGGATTCATGCTGTCGGAAAATACAATTGTCGTCGCTGGTAAAGAGCAAATCGCTACCGAAATGGGCGACGATGTAGTGATCTTGGGACTCAAAACAGGCGCGTATTACGGTCTGAGCGAGGTCGGCGCGAGCATCTGGAAGGCGATTCAACAGCCCATTTCCATTTCGCAAATCCGTGAGGTTATCATGGATGAGTACGAAATCGACGCTGATCAGTGTACGCAGGATATATTGGAACTGTTGGAACGGTTGACGGCTGAAG
>JACMMD010000960.1 GCA_014379235.1 Anaerolineae bacterium | reverse complement strand
GGACTCACAGCCAGCGCGATGGACGGCACGCTTCACGTCACGGGCGGCGAGATTTTCAATATCGGTTTGCCGGATACGTTCAATCAGCACGACGCTTTCGATGTTGAAACAGGCGAATGGATGACCCTGCCGTATATGCCAACAGCGCGGCATGGGTTAGCATCGGCGGCGGTTAACGGACGCTGGTACGTCATCGGCGGCGGGCTTGAAGCGGCGGCGCAAACTTATGTCACCCTCAGCAATCTGGTCGAAGTGTATACACCGGAATAACAACATGGGGCGACACATGTGTCGCCCCAACATCACCTATTTATGCAACAACATAACCTGTATCTCCAACGCATCAACCTCGTCATCGACCACATCCGCGATCATCTGAACGACGATCTTTCGCTGGATAAACTGGCAGAGGTGGCGGCGTTTTCGCCGTTTCACTTTCACCGCATTTTTACGTCGCTCACTGGTGAGAGGCTCAATCAATGCGTCGGGCGGCTGCGGCTGGAACGCGCTGTGGCCCTGCTGAAAACCTCGCCCACGATGCCGATCATAGATGCTGTCATCGAGACGGGTTTCACATCGGCATCGGTGTTCTCGCGGGCATTCAAAGCGCGCTTCGGCATCAGCCCGCGCCAGTGGGACAGGCAGCGCCCATTGAAAGAAAGCAAGAACGGTCAAGTCCTCGACGGCTTCCCGCGCTACAGTGTGGATATGTTGAGTGATGTAGACGATGCAGGCGAATTTGAGGTGCGGCTGCGCGAGCTTCCCACGCAGCGGTTGGCGGTCATCCACGTCATGCCCGCGTATATGCCGGAGAACATCATCGCTGGCTATACACGGCTGATGGATTGGTTCTGCGCGCATGGCGGCAATCTGGCGCGGGCGACTCTGTACGGCATGTCGCAGGATGATCCCGAAGTGACACCGCTGGAACTGTGCCGCTACGATTGGTGTCTGACCTTGCCAGAGCGCTGGTCTGCCGCACCCGAAGGCGACAGCGTGATCCGCGAGTTCCCGGCCTGTCACGTAGCGACTATTCACTGCAAAGGCGACATCTATCTTGTAGATCGAGCGTGGCAGTATCTCTATCGCTACTGGCTGCCGCGCAGTCGTTTTCAGCCGGACAACCTGCCCGCGATGGAGATTTACCATCCGGGACACCATCCCGCTGATACAGGCTGGGGCAACTTCGATCAAGACTGCGCCGTGCCGATCATCGCTCTGTAGTTCACCGTCATTGTAGGGGCACGATATATCGTGCCCCTACCCAGAACATAAGGAGAAACACATGGAACTCGGCACGTTTTCAGTGAGCTTGGCCGTCAAAGACATCAAGGCATCCCGCGCCTTTTACGAGAAGCTCGGCTTCGAGGTAATTGATGGCGACGAGGCGCAGAACTGGCTGATTCTGCGAAATGGCGAGGCCAAGATTGGCTTGTTTCAAGGCATGTTCGAGAGCAACGTGCTGACCTTCAACCCGACGGACGTGCGCGGCATTCAGAAGTCGCTCAAGGGGAAAGGTATCGCGTTCGGCATGGAAGCCGACGAAGCTACCAGCGGGCCCGCTCACACGACGCTGGTTGACCCTGACGGCAACGCGATTTTGCTCGATCAGCATTAGTCCAAGAATCAGTAGGGGCGCAGCATGCTGCGCCCCTACAACGTCCATTCAGGTAGGGGCGGGTCTTAGACCCGCCCTTTTCATTGCTATTGAACTACGCTGCTACCTCTTGTGTTGCAGCGGGGGGCGGCGGAGCAGCAGGTGCAGCCGGCGGCACGAGGCCGGACGTATCAACCGTCGGGATCGCCGAGCAGTCGCCAGTGGTTTGCACTACGTCAGCGCGGACGAAGCCGCCGCTGCTGACCTGCCACCATTGGCCGTCCGAACCCGTCGTTTGACCCGTCACGGGGATGGATTGGCCGACACCGAGCACGGCCTGAACGGGGAAGTTCGTGCCGGGGCCCGAACGCAGGTTGACATCATTGGCGGCATTCGAGACCGAACAAGCGGCGCTGGCAGCAGGCGGCGCTGCTATCGCTTCAGTGGCGGCGGGCGGAGCGACGACGGCTTCTGTCGCGGCGGGCGCGACAACTGGAGCAGTCGTCGGCACGGCAGGAGCGGCGGTTTCACCCGTCAGACCCAGCGGCACAACTACCACGTTACCACCGACAAACACCGGATTATCGGTATTATCAACCGTGCCGAACTCATACGTGCCGATCACGCCCGTATCATAGTGCAGCATCGGGAACACACGCGCACCCGCACCAGCACCATCGACTTCGACGAGAATATCCGTCGTGCGTCCCGGCGCAAGCAGAACTGTACCGATCACCGGGCCGGGTTGGCCGTTGGCATCGGTGTGGATGGCGATCCAACCGGGGGCGTCGATGACTGCTTCGTCAATCCTGAAGCGCACCGTGCCGCCAGCTTCACCCGTGAGCGGTGATTGGTCATGAACGACCAGCGACGGAGCGGCGTTGACCGCTAATGTCAGGATTTCGCCGTTGACCAGCACAGGGGCGTCCGCGCCTTGTACCGTACCGAACTCGTATTGACCAACCGTAGTATCATCGACGTGCAGCATTGGCCACAAACGAGGCGTAGCAACGGCGGGGTCAATCGGAATGCTCAGTTCTTCGGTGAGGCCAGCCGGAACAGGGGCAAAGCCGGCCACTGGCCCGAATGTGCCGTTCTGCTCGTTGTGGACGACAAGGAAACCGGGCACTTGTGCCAGCACGGATTCGACTTCGAACACGTTGCTTGCGACCTGTCCATCACCCGGCAGAGAAGCCTGACCATAAGCGCGGATGTGCGGCACTGTCCAGATGGGCAGCGTGGCGATCTCGCCAAGAATGACCACCGGAGCGTCTGCGCCTTCAACGATGCCGAACTCATACTGGCCAACCGCGCCCGTATCGACGTGGGTCATCGGCCACAGAACGGGGGTACGCCCGTCTTGCTGAATGCTGACAACAACGTTATTGCTCGTTCCGGCCTGAATCTGCGTTTGACCGAGAACGGGGCCGAATGTGTTGGCATCGCCAGCGTGAATGACCAGCCAGCCGGCCTGCTGTGTGACCACTGTTGCAATGGTCACGGTATCGCCAGCCAAAAACTGATCGTGCGCGTGGAGAAGCTCGGCGGTAAACGAAGGTGTGACCACCGAACCGTTGACCGAGACAGGATTATCCAGACCGCTTGCGCCATCGAACTCGTAAACGCCAACCGTGCCGTCATCGACGTGCAGCATGGCGAACATCGTCGGGGTCGCTAGTGCGGAATCAATCTCGACTTCGAGATTGTATGTCCAGCCAGCGTTGACCGCGTGCTGACCTGCTACCGGGCCGGGTTGTCCGCCGCCGTCCTGATGGATGACGACGAAACCGGGGCCAGCGCTATAAACGCTGTTAATCCGTACCGCGTGACCGAGAATCAGTTGGTTCGATACGGAAACGGAAGGGACTGCTTGCGCCAATACTGGCGCGACCATCAGAGCTGCCATGAGGATGGCTGCCAAGATCGTGAAAAGCGGAAGCTTTTTATGCATTAGTGTATCCTTGTTCTACAAAGAGCTGCGTTTCAATCCATCTTACTAAGTATAGGCAGATTGAGTTTGCAAGCAACCGTTGATACAGGCGAAATATGTTAAACGTTCAAAAGAGGAATCGTTGGTGGGCAAGCGTTTGGATGTTTGCAAATGGACAGGTTTTTGGCATTTTGACGCTGACACTGACCTTGTTCCTACCTCTCGCCCAAGTAACGCCGCCCGACCCGCCCGCGCCGCTGCCCTTGTTCACCTGTGAGCTGGAAGCAGTCGAAGCCGCGCTGGATGCCGTGCCGCCCTACGAGCCGTCGCAGGTCGAAACGTTTGTCAGCATCGAGGATGGGCAGTTTGCGCCGGAGTTCATCGTGCGCGGCGTGAATTACTATCCGGCACGCCACCCGTGGCGGCGCTTCTTATCGGCTGATCTCGATACGGTGCGCGAAGAACTGACGCTGTTACGCAGCGCGGGTTTCAATGCGCTGCGCTTGTTCCTGTGGCATGATGCCCTATTCGCCTGTGAGGGCAGCGGCGCAGTTCCACAGCCGGATCGGTTTGCGCGGCTGGACGCGATGGTTCATGAAGCGGCGGCGCAGGGGTTCCGCTTGATCGTCACGCTCAACGACCTGCCCGATCTGGATAACTTCCCGCTGTATTCCAGCCCCGCGCATACCGACGCGCAAATCGAATACATCGTCTCGCGCTATCGGGATGAGGCGGC
>JACMMD010000959.1 GCA_014379235.1 Anaerolineae bacterium | reverse complement strand
TGTTCGTCGGGGATAGGGTCGCCGTGTGGGTCAACGGCGGGCTTGCCGAGCTTGGTAGCGACAGCTTCGATAAAGCGCTCGGACACCGCATGTTCGAGGCGTTCGGCTTCCTCATGCACTTCGGGCAGTAGATAACCGAGTTCTTCCACCAGATACAATTCGATCAGGCGATGGCGTCTGATGATTTTCAGCGCGATTTCCATCCCGGCATCGGTCAGCACCACGCCGCGATACTTCTGATAATCCACCAGTCCCGCCGCGACAAGGCGCTGGGCCATATCCGTCACCGATGGCGCGGAGATAGTCAGCACGTCGGCCAGCGCATTGGTGGATACACGCTCCATCTGCTGCTGCAAGACGTAAATCGCTTTGAGAAAATCATCGACTGACTTCGATTGAGTCAGCGTGGATGTATCGGGCATAAGCAGTTTTCCGGTGACTTCACCAACAAGCAGCAACGGTGACAAACAACATTACCGTAGGCACAAGGGTATCATAGCACAATTTGATTATGCGGCGTTAAAATATTGTGGAGTATCTTTGCATAGCATTTACTTTTAAGGAAGCATCATGAACCGTCTCGAAGAAATCAACGCCAAGCACGAGCAAATACGCGCCCTGCTGAACGCGCACAAGGCAGACGCGCTGTGGCTGCGCCGTATCAATAACATCGCGTGGATCACCGCCGGAGCAGATGCCAGCATCGCGGTCAACACCGATATGGGTGCGTATAGTGTACTGGTGACAGTCGATAAGCTCATCGTTTACACCAGCAATATCGAACACACTCGCCTATACGCCGAAGAAGGCTTAGAAGAACTCGGCTTCGAGTATCACGCATCGCACTGGTATGCAGGCGATCAACCGGACACAGGCACGATCATTACCGATGATGGCGCAGTCGAGGACGACATCCAGCGGTTGCGGATGATATTGAGCGAATCAGAGCAGCAGCGCCTGCGTACACTGGGGCGCGATGCTACCGCCGCGCTGGAAGAATCCGCGCGCGCTGTGCGCCCCGGCGACACCGAATTCGACATCGCCGCGCGAACTGATGCCTGCTGCCGAGCGCTTGGCGGCGTGGCGGTGGTCAACCTGATCGGCACGGACGAGCGTATCTCGCAGTTTCGCCACCCCTTACCCACCTTCAAGCGGTTAGAAAAGTACGCCATGCTGGTGGTGTGTATGCGCCGCGAAGGGTTGATCGTATCGGCAACACGCCTCGCCCACATTGGCGACATACCCGATAGTTTGAGCGAAAAGCTGCGCCGCGTCTCGACTGTCGATGCGACGACGATGGTCGCCACAAAACCGGGCCGCACGCTTGGCGACATCTTCTTCGACTTGCAAGATGCCTACGCCGAACAAAATGAAAGCGATCAATGGGCCTATCATCATCAAGGCGGGCCGGCAGGTTATAAGCCGCGTGAACGTATCGTCACTCCCGGCGATCCGACAGTGGTTCATACAGGGCAAGCGTTCGCGTGGAATCCGTCTATCGTCGGCTGCAAAGCTGAGGATACCATTCTTGTGGGCGAAAGCGGTTTCGAGATCGTCACTGACGCTTCCGACCAGTGGCCAGCGCTGAACATCAATGTCGATGGTCAGTCAGTAAGGCGTCCGAGCATTCTCCAATTATAGCCGTAAGCCCAAAGGGTGAGCAGCAGCTACGAACCTCACCCTTTTCCCTCTAACCTTTACGAAACGTGTTCCGCACTGTCGTTACAATCAGGTTATCGCCTGCATACAACACTGGAGACAGACTGTGCCTATCATCATTGAGTGGGGGAACGAGGAAAAAACCGTCGTTATCGGAACGATGGATTGGCCGATGACATGGGAAGAGATAGACACAGCATGGCAGCAAAGCATGACCTTGATGCGAGGTGTCTCTTATCCGGTGCATATGGTCGTTGTCGGCAAGACCACCCGTTTTCCGGCTGGCAACATTTTGACCAATCTTCAGCATATCATCAAAGATATACCCCCCAATCTGGGCTTGGCCATCATGGTGACGGACAACCGCTTTCAAGAGATCATCAACTCGATATTGTTCAAAGTCACGCCGCGACTGAACAAGACCGGCCACGTCGTCCCGACGTTGGAAGCGGCTTATAAGCTCATCGCAAAAGAAGCGGGCAAGGCGGGGAAGTGAAGGTTCAAGGGACGAGATAAAAAGTACGAGTTAGGATATCTTTACTCAAACCTCGAACCTTTGACCTCGAACCTTTATACACCCATCGTTGTGTGAGCCACCACCGAACCTGCCAGCGCCCCGACGATAACGACAGTGGTGATTTTGCCCACCGGGACGCGCACTTTAGGCGGCGCTTCGCCACGCGCTGAGGCATCTTTGATGCGCTGCTTTTGCTGGACACTGGCCGCCGCTCCCAACGAAACCGCCATCGGAACGGCGGCGCAGAATAAGCACATGGTTGATCTTCCTTGTGTTCAGTCTATTGACACTCAATCCGCTATATTGTACCCTCGCTTGCATAACCTGCGTAAGAAAGAATTGACGTGACCACCGTGTTTTTCGCGCTGCAAAACGTTTGTTGTTGTTCACACCCCAGTCACCATCCCAGACCGGAGCTTTGTTTGTAGCGCCTGTTGAACGCTAGAATCATCCCTTAGCCCCGTCTGCAAAGTCGGGGCTTTTTTATTTCGGGTACAGAGAGGAATGCGTGTAAGTAACTCCCGGATAAATCGGGGAGCTTTATCCCTGACGCAGCGCGATGGTCTGCGCTGTCGAGATGTATGGCTGACTTACGGCAGCCCGGTGTCAAACGACAACACCGCGTTTGCGGAAAGGATTTCCGGCATTGAACGTTTTACTGAGCGGATGGCTACCCACTCAAACCTCGAACATTCAGTTGGTAAGGTGCAACAGGTCTCTGAACCGTCTCCGGCGAAATGGCTTTCGCTTTCGTGCCTTAACCTTAAGAGTTTATTCTACCTCGTTCGAGGCTAACCAGAAAGGAGTTTCGGCTTCCTCTCCCGTCTAAAGACGCGAGTATCCGCCGAATGATTTTATGAAAGTGCTTGTCGTGGATAATGATGTGGTGTTAGCGGATGTCGTCGGGTTTACGCTGAGGCGCAGCGGCTTTGAAGTCATCACGGCCCATAATGGGCAAAATGGGCTTGAACGCTGGCAGGTCGAAGCGCCTGATCTGGTGCTGCTTGAAATTTTGCTGCCCAATAGGGACGGTTTGACGCTGTTCGAGCGGCTTCGGGAACAGCGCAATACGCCGATCATCATCCTGAGCGCGCAAGACAGCGATGAAGATGTCGTGAGGGGCCTCGAAATGGGTGCGGACGATTACATCGCCAAACCTTTCAGTCCGGCGCAGCTTGTTGCACGAGTGCGAGCAGTTCTGCGGCGAACCGCAGCAGCGCCTAGAGGCGGCGTAGTGCCGGATGGTTTACTAACATACGGCGATCTTACTTTTGATCTCGCTCGGCGCATGGTTCTGCGAGCATCTCAGCCCAGAGGTGTTCAATTGACACCGTTAGAATCAAGACTGCTGAAAGCGCTCATCGTCAACGGCGGCCAAGTGCTGCCCAACGAAACCCTCGTCAGTTCTGTTTGGGGTATTGACGGGGGAGATCGTGTGATGCTGAAGCAGCTTGTTCACCGCCTGAGACAGAAAATCGAGCCTGCGCCTACCAACCCGATTTACATCGAAACCGTGCCGGGAGTTGGCTATGCGCTCAATGCGAAACAATAGCCAACGGCGTGAAAACTGTCACCAGCTTGTCACCGCCCTGTGACGGTGCGTGTAACCTGTCGTGGTTAAAGTATGTGTATGTTCGGGGTATTCGTACCCCTTAACCGTAATGGATAGATCGAACGCTATGAACTCCAAGATCAACCACCGCCTAACCTCACTCAATATGTGTTGCCTCACCTCTACTAACTGTCGCGGATGCTGTACGGTTCATTAGTGCTTTAACCGTCTGTATCAAAAGCCGCGACAGTAAACGAGCGGCTTTTTTATTGCCTATTTCACATTCGATGGCGTGGCGAAGCGGTTAACGCGGTGGTCTGCAAAATCACTATGCGCGGGTTCGAGTCCCGCCGTCATCTCTGTATTACCCCAATGCGATGATGTGGCGAAGTGGCCTAACGCGGCAGCCTGCAAAGCTGCTATTCGCGGGTTCGAATCCCGCCGTCATCTCTGCTTCTTGTTTGCGTCAAGGAAAAGGTTTCATGCCGGAACTCCTCACGACGACGGACTTACAACAGCCTATTGCTGTCACTGCTAATTACATGCTGCTGCCAATTGAGGCCGGCTTCAACTGGGGCGACTGCTTTGCGCCTGTGTCTGTCGGTCAGTGGTATCTGGTGGTGTTTCGCTGCAAGCATCGCGCTGACGCGGACGAAGAACTGCTCACACAGATGGACGTGGCGGCGTTCGCGGCGGCCAGTTCGGTCTCCGGCTTTCTGCACTATTTCGCAGGCGTCCCATGCGCGACTGGCGAGTGCCTCTCGTTCTGTCTGTGGGACAACGCCACCAGCGCTAGAGCAGGCGGCGCACATCCCGATCACCGTAAGGCAATGGAGATCGGCGTCCGGCATTACGAATACTATCGCCTCGAACGCTACGCCATTCACAAGAACAGTGAGGCGCTAACCTTCGCCGCGCTGTGACGGTTGAAGGTACAGCCCGTAGACGTAGAACGGCGCGTGTTCGCGGACTTGTTCGTTGGTGATAGCACGGAACTCGAACGCCGCTTCGAGATCGTTGAAGAGGTGATACTGGTTCAAATACTGTGCGAATCGTTCACGTAAGGGATTTAGCCTTTCACCATAGCCACAGTTCATCAGCCCGCTTAAGAGAAACGGGTCGGAGACATCATAACCGAGCAACGACCACGTATTATCCAGCGTGGCTGGCACTAAATGTTTCGCAGCGTGGTCATAGCCAAACGGTATTTGGCTGCCATCTTCCTGTGGAATATAGCCAAAAATAGGCCAGTGTTCGCTTGCGTGTTGGCGCAGCATTGTGATAGCAATCACGCGGCATGGCTTCCAGTCATCACCCCAACCCGCGTCGAGAACCTGCTTCATCTCCGCCAGATCGGCCCACGTCTCTTGACGGATTCCATACCAGCTTGGGACAGTCAATTTATCCGCAGAGAAAACATCCAGCCACACCATTGTATCTGTCGAGAATGGGCGCTCGACATCTTGGCGCAGCAGAAAATT
>JACMMD010000958.1 GCA_014379235.1 Anaerolineae bacterium | reverse complement strand
TACCGGCCACGCTCAACCATGATGGCCAGCCGCCGACTCCCGAAAGCGCCGCCGAACGCGACGACGTGCTGGCGAAGGTCAGCCGTGCTTTTCAAGATGCTCTCACCGAGCGCCAGTATCAAGCGCTGGCAGCGGTAGCGCTGGAAGGTGTACCGCTGGAAATCGTGGCCGAACGCATGGGCACGAACCGTAACGCTTTATATAAGCTGCTGCATGATGCGCGCCGCAAACTTCGCCGTCATCTTGAGTCGCAGGGATTGTCGATTGAGTATATGATGAATTTGTTTGAGGAATAGTTCTGAGTAAATACAGGTTCGAGGCACGAGGTTCGAGTAAAACAGTTCTGAGTGAAGGCTGATAGCTGACAAGCTGATGGCTGACAGCTAAGAGCTATCGGCTAAAATCCGATTGCTACAGCGTAAGAAGCGCCACCTGCGGCGCGTCTTTATTACAGGCGTCTTTACCAACGACGCTGGAGATGTAGGGTTATGACTGGTCAAGACGAACGTATCCGTAGATTACTCGATTGCATCGAAACGGCACGGCAAGAAGCCTGTGACTGTATCGACTGTGAAACCTGCAATCAGGGCGTAAGCTGTTTGGCTGAATTGGCGGCTACAAGTGTCATTGTGCCGGAAATGCTGCCCGACGTGCAAGAACACATTCTAAGCTGTACGGACTGTCGTGAAGAATTCGAGGCTCTCATCGCTGTTCTACGCGCAGAAAGCAGCGGCGCGCTGGCCGAAGCGGACAACGCCGACAACACCTCGACTTAGCGACACGGTTTCCAGTTTTTATTAGTCGCTTCATCACAACACAACGAACTCATTAAATAAACTCAAAGGTGAGTAAAACATGCAGAAAGAGCGTGTCGTAATTATCGGTTCTGGCCCTGCCGGGTTGACGGCGGCGCTCTACACCGGGCGCGCAATGTTGAACCCGGTAGTGATCGCTGGCAGTCAGCTAGGCGGACAGGTGGCCATCACTGCCGATGTCGATAATTATCCCGGCTTCCCCGAAGGCGTCACCGGCCCGGAACTCGTACAGAAGATGGCCGAACATGCCGAGAAATTCGGTGCGCGCATCGTCATGGACGAAGTGACCGAAGTCGATTTCCTGCACGGATCGCCCTTCCGCGTCAAAACCTACGAGCAAGAATTTTTGGCCGATTCGGTCATCGTCACCATCGGCGCACGGGCACGGCGGTTAGGCATCCCCGGCGAGGAAGAAAACATCGGCACAGGTACGAGCTACTGCGGCACTTGCGATGGCTTCTTCTTTCGCGGCATGGACATCACCGTCGTTGGCGGCGGCGACTCGGCTATCGAAGAGGCAATCTTCCTGACCAAGTTCGCCACGTCGGTCAACATCGTTCACCGCCGCGACGAACTGCGCGCAGGCAAGCAGTTGCAAGAACGTGCTTTCCGCAACCCGAAAATCCGCTTCACATGGGACAGCGCCCTTGAGGAAATCATCGCCACCGATGACCCGACGGTTAGCCCCAAGATCACGGCGGTTCGCATCAAGAACTTGAAAACGGGCGCGGAAACCACCGACGCGACGCGGGGCGTGTTCATCTTCATCGGCCACGACCCCAACAGCGAAGTGTTCAAGGGACAGCTTGCCAGCAACGACAGCGGCTACGTCCTCACCGACGAACTGATGCGTACCAACGTCGAAGGCATCTTCGCGGCGGGCGAAATTCAGGACGAGGTGTGGCGGCAGGTGGCCACATCTGTCGGGCAGGGCACGTCGGCGGCCATGAGCGCTATTCAGTGGCTTTCGGCCCGCGAAGGCGATTTGCAGCCGTTGGGCGAACTGTCGGCGGAAGAAGTCGCCGCCACTCAGCCGCAAGCCAGCACGAACTAACACGACCATCTCGTAGGGGCGAGGCATGCCTCGCCCTCTTATGGGACGAACGCATGTGTCGCCCTTGTATTGGGTGAACACACAGATTCGCCCCTACACAAACACTCTCATTCATCAACAACATTCCTGTATCACTTAGGGGCGCTTCGTAAAGCAACCCCTACAAAATCGTATCTACTATTCAATGGAGATCAGTAAACCCATGCAAGTTGAAATTTGGTCGGATGTTGTGTGCCCTTGGTGCTACATCGGTAAGCGCCGCTTCGAGTCCGCGCTAACGCACTTCGAGGCCGAAACAGGCGAAAAGGTCGATTTGGTGTGGCGCAGCTTTCAACTCGACCCCACCACGCCCAAAGATGCCAAGCAGTCGGTGACGGAAATGCTGTCGGAGAAGTACCGCGTCAGCGCTGCCGAAGCCAAAGCCATGAACGACAACGTGACCACTCTGGCCGCCGCCGAAGGGCTTGACTATCACCTTGACCTCGCCCGTGCCAGCAACACCTTCGACGCGCATCGCCTGATTCACTATGCCGCCGAGCATGGCAAGCAAGACGAGATGCAAGAGCGCATCATGCAGGCGTATTTCACCGAAGGCCGCCACGTTGGTGAGATCGACACGCTGGTTGAACTGGCCGTAGAAATCGGACTGAACGCTGATAACCTTCGCCGCGTTCTCGAAGGCGACGTTTACAGCGCCAACGTTCGGGCTGACATCCAGCGCGCCGCCGCGATTGGCGTTCGCGGTGTGCCGTTCTTCGTATTCGCGGAGAAATATGGCGTTTCGGGCGCACAGCGCATGGACGTTTTCCTGCAAGCGCTCGAACAAACGTGGAATGAAATCCGCGTTCAGCAGCCGACGCTCATCAGTGCCACCAGCGCCGATGCGGATGGCTGCACCGACGATAGCTGCGCGGTGTAAGAAACCACTGTGGATATGATGTAAGGGCGACGCATGCGTCGCCCCTACGCCTAACGACTAGCTGATGGCGAGTTCGAGTTCCGGTTCTGCGAGAAATTCGTGGATAACGCGGTTATACGCTTCCCACTCCGTAACCATCGGGATGTGACCCCCGTTAGGAAAGTTCACGAACTGCGCTTGCAGATACAGATTGTGCATCGACTGGCGCATCACTTCGGGAAATGCTAGATCGTTGCCAGACTCCAGCACCAAGATCGAACCTTGCCAGCCCGCTAAATCCTGTGCTTTGAAACCGCGTTCATGCACGTCGAGCATGGTGGCGAATTGGCTGCGTAAGCTGTCCTTCGTCATGTGATCGACGATGCTGGACAGCACCCCTTCCCAGAAGGATTTTTCTGCTCGCGGGAACGTTTCGGCGTGGCGCAAAATTTGGCGGCGCAATTTCGAGCGCAACAACCACAGCGGCAGCCAACCGATCAGCTTAAGGCCCTTTTCCAGTTTATCGACATACTCGGCGGGTAATATCCCGGCGGTGTTGGACAGGATCAACTTCTCGACGCGCTGCGGATAGCGCCGCACAAACGCCTGTGCCACCATGCCGCCGAACGATGCGCCAAGGACCGACACACTTTGCACCCCTTCCGCGTCAAGAATAGCAGCCACGCCTTCCTCAATCTGGCTGAGTTGCATGACATCGGGATAGCTCGGCACGATGACGCGGTATTCGTTCTCAAACGCGCTGATGAGCTTGAAGGCTGTCTCGGCCATGCGGCTGCCACCCACCAGAATCAGCAGCGCTTTCGGGCCGCGTCCGCTAGCGAGATAATGCCATGTCGCTGAGCCGACGTTGATCGAGCGTTCAGGGTGTATGTCTTTGAATTTGAGCAGGACATCCAACTGTGCTTGTGGTACGTTCTGGAAACGGTTATCGTTCATGCTGCTGAGTTCTCCGTGTGCGCTTCGCTGTTTCCGTGCATATTTGTTCGATGTAAATCATAGTTTAGCTTGGTCTAAATAGATTGTCTATCGGTCATATGGCGGATATAAATCAAAAAGCGGCGCATAACACGCCGCTTTTTGACTGCAAGTTTGATCGTCAGTTGGATAATGGATCTACGGTAGCCCGAACTGGATCGCTTCTGCTTGCGTAAATTGGCGGGCGACACAGCACGTTTGCGCGAACTCGATCAAGTCGGCGGTTGTGGCCCATGTACGCCATATACCGACGCTCTCATCGATGCTGCCCGTCAACAGCCGCGAACCGTCGGGCGACCATGCCACGCTGTTCAAGGCGATACTGTTCGCGTCGTGGATGTAGAGTTCGACGCTGTTGATGGTATCCCACACGCGCAGCGTACCATCGAGACTGGTCGAAGCGAGGCGCGTTCCATCCAGCGACCATGCTACATCAGTCACGTAATCGGTGTGCCCTTCAAGCGTAATCAGCAGCGTTCCAGTTACTGCGTCCCATATGCGTACCATTCTGTCGATGTCACTCGTGGCCAAATGGCGGCCATCCGGCGACCATTCGACCACATCCGCGAATGTCGGTACGCCCGTATCGATAAGGACATCCCCTTGAGGCGTTTCAGTTAGAGTGCTGCTATCCCAGATACCGACCACGCCATTGTAATAAGCAATCGCTAGACGTTCGCCGCCGTCCGCAGCTTGCGGCGACCACGCTACGCTGTTGACGCTGCTGAGTTCTTGTCCGATGATCGTAATCAGCAAATCGCCGCTGTCCACATCCCAGATCGGCACATAGCCATCGGCTGAGGCGGCGGCGAGCATCGTGCCATCGCTGGAGAAGGCGACTTGATCGAAGCCTAGCTGCGCCCGCTCCGTCCCTAATGTTTGCAGCAAAGAGCCTGTGCTGGCATCCCATATCTGCACGGCAGTCGGTTCAGTGGACTCCGCAACTGCCATGTAGCCGATATAAGAACTGGCCGTCGCCAGCAGTGACCCATCCGGCGACCATGCCACCCCTTTCACCGCGTCACCACGACCTTGCAGCGTAAACAAAGTCTCACCGCTGGCCGCGTCCCATATCCGCACGCTGTCATCATCGCTGGCGCTGGCGATGCGCGTTCCATCCGGTGACCACGCCGCATCTCCAACTGCATCGCTGTGTCCCGTTAAACTTTCGAGCAGTGTTCTGCTGGCGACATCCCATATCCGCGCTGTTGTATCGCTGCTGGCAGTCGCTAACTGGCGGCCATCCGGCGACCATGACATCTGACGCACGAGGTCGCGGTGGCCGGACAGCACGAATATTTCTTCGCCGTTCAGCGTATTCCAGACGTGTATCGTGCCATCAGCCAGTGCGCCAGCGATCATCTTTCCATCCAGCGACCACGAGACTAAAAACGAGATACCGGCCTGCGGATTCAGAACGCGCAGCGGATCGCCCGTTTCAGCATTCCACAGGCGAATCGTGCCATCATAGCCGCTGCTGGCGATGGCCGTAGCGTCCGGCGACCACTCCAAATCCATCACGAGATCGTTGTTGCCCGTAAGCGTGAGCAGTTCCTCGCCCGTTTCCGCGTCCCAGACATGCGGCGTGTTATCGCCAGCCGCCGCAATCCGTGACCCATCCGGCGACCATGTAATAGCATGGACGAATATATCGCCGCCCAAAAATGAACTGATCTCATCGCCGTTGGCCGCGTCCCACACATGCACAGTGTTATCGGCATCGGCGCTGGCGATGCGCGACCCATCTGGCGACCATTCGATGACGTATAATCTGCTGAGATTGGCGTCGAGCGTGAGCAGTTCTTCGCCCGTCGCCGTGTCCCATAGCCTGAGCGTCGTATCGCTGCTGCCGCTGGCGATGCGCGTTCCATCCGGCGACCAGAGGACACGGTTTACCGTTCCAGTGTGGCCGGTCAGCGTGACCAAAACCTCACCCGTTGGAGCGTCCCATATCCACACAGCGTTATCGCTGGTGGCCGCGGCCAGACGTGCCCCTTCCGGCGACCAATCCAGATCGAGCGCGGTCAAAACGTCCGCGCCAGCTAGTGGGCTTTCTACATAGGTAGACGTATTCCATAAGTGAACCATACTGCGCTGACCAGCATTCGCCGCCACTAATCCGCCATCGGCTTCGCTGGCGGTGGCCAACCATGCGCCATCGGCTGACCACACTGCGTCATACATGGTGTCGCTGGCCGGGATGATCTGTACTGCGCGGCTGCGTTGCAGAGCCGTACCAAGCGCGCGTTCGGCTTGCCATGTATAGGGGAAGTATTGCAGCGCGGCGCTACCCAACAAGACCGAACGCTCCGGCACTGGCCCTTCCAGATCAAGTTGGCTTTGCGCCGCAAGTCCAATCGAGCTTGCGATGCCACCCTGATAGACTGCCGTCGCCGCATTAGACTCGGCTATCGTCACCTGCTCCGCGACCTGTGTGCCACGCTGTTCCGATAAGCCGAGCGCGTTTGTGGCTGTGGCCGCCTGCTGCGCGACCTCTGTACCACGCTGACCCGCCAGCACGAGGTTACTTTGCGACTGCTGATACAGGATAAACGACAGCCCCGCCAATGCCAGCGCGACTACCAGCGCCACGCTCACCCCGCCCAACAGCGAACGCTGCCGCCGCGCTTCTTCACGGCGGCTGCTGGTAATGTATTCGGTATGCAGCGTGGTCGGCGCGGGCTGTTTACTAGCCGCCTGCGCCAGCCAAACTTCGGCTTCGTTGAGGTCGATTCCCCGCAATAGCAAACTGCTGTCGCGCCTTTTCGCGTCCCATTCCACCGCCCGCACCAGCAGCCGTGTATGCGCCCGAACGTGTTCGGGGTCGCTGTCGAGCGCTTGCAGCAGTTGGGCGAACTCCGCGTCGAAATCGTCGCTATCCTGAAACTTGAGCCAGTTAATGCTCCGCAGCGCCTGCCAATTGTCGCGGGCCATTTGCTCCCACTCTTGATTGAACCATTCGCCCGCGACTGCTTTCTCGTCGATCTCGCGGCGGATGATGGGCACGATGCGTTTGTGGAGTTTGAGGGCGTGAGCGACTTCGAAGTTACAAATGCGGGAGATCAGCGAATCCGGCGAGACCACAAAAACGAAGGTGTGCGCCTGTTCAATTCCGGCGTAAATCTCATTGAGCCACTCGACACCGCGCGGGATGTCTTCCCAATCGACCCACACTTGTCGACGCTGGCGTTCGAGCGCGTCGTTGAGCCGACGCACAAAATCCGTGTCCTTACGCGAGTACGAGATAAAGACGTCGGCCATATAACCTCGATCCGTTAACTTGTAGGGGCGAGGCATGGCTCACCCTCCGCAAATTATACTTCCCGATCAGACAATATGGCTATTCTGCTGCTTATGCCGCGTCGATGATACCGTTGATCTCAGCGTGTATTTCTTCGGTCATGAGGTAGACGTGCGCCCACGTATCCATGACCACAAACACGCCAGCGAGGTCGCGCCCGGTGTCGATCCACGGCGTAAAGCCATACGAACCGGGACTGCTCAACTGTGTGCCGACGCCGCTGTCGGTAATCACTTCCAGCCAGTTGCCTAGGCCGTAGCGTGTGGTCACTTTGGGATGCGGCGTATAAGCAATCGGCGCGCCGCTGCTCTGGTCAAGCGTGAACATCCGCACCGCATCCGGCGAAAGCACCTGAACGCCATTATATTGACCATCATTTAGCAGCATTTGTAGAAAGCGGATGTAGTCATTAGCGGTTGAACGGGCGCCGCCAGCCATAGTCGGGTTGCTGGTGACCTCGTACTGCGTGTTCATCATGCCGAGCGGCCCCGCGATACGCTCTGCGAACAGCCCGTTCCACGAATCACCGCCCGCGATTTCCGCGATACGTCCTGCCACTTGAAAGCCGGAACTGCCATAAGCGAAAGCCGTTCCCGGCCTCGCGGTCAATTCGAGTTCAGCGATGCTGGCCACACATTCCGCCAGCGTGACAGTGTCATCGTGAATACAGTCAGCCAGCGGCAGCCCTGACGTATGCGCCAGCAGTTGGCGCATGGTTATCGTGCCCCGCTCGCCCGTGAAATAGGGCAGCGTGTAGCTGATCGGTTCATCGAGCGCGATCTGGCCTTCGTCTACCAGCGTCAGCAGTAGCGCCGCCGACAGCCACTTGCTGCCGGACGCAATCGGCACATCGCTGTCTGTCGAAAAGCGCCCGAAGCCGTGCTCGTAAATCACCGTGTCATGCTGCACCACAATCAACGCCGCGCCATCGAGCGGCAGATCGGTCATCCACTCTTCGATGAGCCACGTTAGGGATGAGAAATCGTAATTCGGTGGCGTGAGTGGCGTCGGGGATGGGATTTGCGATAGGGCGTGCTGCGCTGGCGCAAAGACAAGCGCGGTCAACAACACCAACAGCGCCCATCGGCTGATAATAATGTTCCCGGCGGCTTTGAGGTTTAACATGTTAGGTCAGCAGAACAACAGCCAACGCGATCAGCGCAGGCAATCCTTGAACCATGAGAATCGAGCGCTTGACAGTTAGCCCGCCATACAGCGCCGCGACGATCACGCACAGTAAAAAGAAGATCGCAATGTGTTCACCAATGGCAGGATTAGGGTAGATAATGCTCCACAGCAAGCCCGCCGCTAAAAAACCATTATACAAGCCCTGATTGGCCGCCAGTGACTTCGATGCTTCGGCGGCCTCTGGTGTCAGCCCAAAGGCTTTCAATCCGGCGGGTTTTGTCCACAGGAACATTTCCAGATACAGAATATACAAATGCTCCAACCCGACAATGGCTACCAGAATACTGCTCAACGTGGTCATGGTTTATAGCCTTTAGTGATTAGCAATTAGCTGTCAGTTTGTCAGCTTTCAGGCTCTAGCGGCTAGTCTCTGGCTCATTGGGCGTTCAGTTGAACGCCCCTACCTGTACTCGAACCTTACCCCTCGAACCTGCTTTTACTCTGTACTACCCCTCACTCTTCCCAGAAGTTGAAGCCTTCCGGTAGATTATCCATCCCCGGCGGGCGTGTCGCATCATCGAGCATCGGCGGCGGGAACTGGCGCGCTTCTTCCGATTGACGCGGCAAAAGCGGCGGCAGCGTCACCGTATAGCGCGGCGGTGGAATCGGCGCGGTCTCGCGGATTTGATCGACGCGAGCGCGCAAAATAATCAAGATCGCACCGAAGCCCACGAACAGCGATACGCCGTTGAATATCCAGCCGATGATCGGCAGCGAGGCCGTCAGCGACAGCAGCGCTACGCCGACAAACAGGCTCAAATACAGGATGCGCTGGCTGCCATCGTCACCGAGCAGCAGCCGCACGATGAGCCGCCCTATTGCAAGGCACACCACCACCCGCGCCACGAAAGCGGTCATCACGAACAGGCTGGCGCTGCCGAGATCAATCAGGCCGAGAATAACGCCCACGCCGAGCAGCATATCATTCAGCCGCAGCAGCCACAGCAAAACCAGAATAATCACGCTGAGGATAATCAGCACCACTACTGTCACCAGCCACAAAATGAACGACAGCATCCCGATGCCGAGACTGGTTAGAGGCCGCGAGTTCAATTGAGTGAGCGGCGCTTGCAGAGGTCGCGGGATGAAAAACAGCCCGATCATGCCCACCAGCGTAAGGCTGATGAACTCGCGTACCACCTGCGAAAAATAGAGATTCAGCACTTGAACGGGCGCGTCATCCTGCGACAGTTCGATCTGCGCGAGGTTCGGGCGGGCAGCGGGGATAAAAAGCGGGTCTTCGGCCATCGCACCGTTGATCTCGCCCATCGACGGTGAGGTGTAGGTGAGCAGACTGTCAATGCGTCCGCTTTCGCCCACGCGCAAACCGGGATTCACGATGTCCACGTCGGAGATTCGCAGCAGCGTATCCAACAGCCAACCGCCCTGCGAGTCGATACTGCCGACGGTTGCAGTTACGTTGCCGCCCACGTTGCCGTCGATCTTGAGCGCCGACCCCCAGAAGTCGATTTCGTCGCGCACCGTGCCCGTGATAACCATCTGGTAGCCCGCGCCAATGATGCTTCCCGGCAGTTCCGCGCCGCTTTCAATCGTCGTACTCAGGCTCAGGCTGATGAGGTCGGCGCGCTGGTCGGTGAACTCCGCTGCTCGATGGATGTTGAGCGTCGAGCCAGCGAAATGCAAGTTCTCGCCAATCGTACCGTAAATATCGAGCTTATTGGCTAACAGGTAAATGCCGCCCTCGACCACACCGCCATCGGTGATGATCGCGTTGGTGACCGCGCCCATGATGTTGCCTTCGACGCGCCCCCAGATAGCCAAATCGCGGCATAGGACGAACAGATTGCCTTCAATTACTTCGTCGGCTTCGATGGTGCAAACGTCGCCCTGCCGCACCTCTCGCGCCGAAGCCACGCCTACTGCCAGCGTCAACGCGCTGACGATCAACAGCACCAACAGCAGCCGCGTTAATACTCGTCTTGCAAGACCTACCATACACCACTCCTTGTACCGCGGCCCATTGTACGGCACAGCGCCGCCCTTGCCAATTTATACGCAACCTTAATGCGTTATCTCTCGCTTGTTTCACGCTTTTCTGATATGTTTGTAATATGTAATGTGAAGATAATCTCATGAGCCGTCCTTAGAGCCTGCTTGAAAATGATTCGCGCTTGACGCATCGGGTTCAAAACCCGATGCTAACGGTGGGTAAGTCCACTAAAGGGAGTGGGAACAACCCCTTTAGCGGGTTTCTCCACGTTTAGCCAATGGTTTTGAACCATTGGCATCATGCTAGGACAATTTCACAGACGGTTCTTACATCCGACAAAGCTAACGACGAGGCAAACGCTTGAACAGCAGCGGCAACATTCGCATTCAAAAAGTCGAAACGCTCTCCGACGACTGGTATGTGCTGAAAAAGACCACGTTCGATTACCAGCGCAAAGACGGAACGTGGCAAACGCAAAGCCGCGAAACCTATGATCGTGGCAACGGAGCGGCCATCCTGCTCTACAACCGCGCCCGCCAATCGATCCTGCTCACACGCCAGTTTCGTTTTCCGGCTTTCGTCAACGAGCATGATGGGATGCTGATCGAAGTCCCCGCCGGACTCCTCGAAGAAGGCGACCCCGCCGAGGGTATCCGCCGCGAAGCTGAGGAAGAAGCGGGCGTTCGAGTTCGGGATGCGCGCAAAGTGTTCGAGGCGTTCATGAGTCCCGGCTCGGTGACGGAACGGCTGTATTTCTTTGTGGCCGAATATGTTGACGAGGACAAAATCGGCATGGGCGGCGGATTGGAAGCGGACGGCGAAGACATCGAAACGCTGGAACTCAGCCTCGATGCCGCACTGCATATGGTTGCAACGGGCGAGATCATCGACGCAAAGACGATCATGCTGCTGCAATATGCGAAGATCAACAACCTGCTCACGTAGTTTACGAGGGTTACATTCGTGGCCACTGAACCGCCTCCCATCACTGTTCCAAATGACGGGGTTGAAAGCCATACACCTCCGTTTGTGCTGCCTGTGCGTATGCTGCTGCAAGTCGGCAACCAGCGCCAATCGGTGCTGCGTCTGGAAGTGGCCAGCAAAATCGTCATCGGGCGCATCGACAACATGGATACGGGTGACAGTCCCGACGTGCTGAAACCGGACTTGAATCTGTCGCCGTACAAAGCCCGCGATCATGGGGTCTCGCGCTTACACGCCGCGTTCGAAAATCGCGGCGGTGTGCCCTACATTGTGGATTTGAAAAGCACGAGCGGCACTCGCCTGAACGGGCTGTCGCTCGCGCCAAGCGAGTCGTATCGACTGCGTGATGGCGACGAACTAGAACTCGGCAGCCTGCGAATCGTCGTCAAGATCGTGCCGGGAAATACGAAGTTCTGAGTGCTGAGGAAGAGCTAGTAGCTGATAGGCTGACTAGCTGATAGCTAAAGGCTATAAATCATGGGCGCAGAAGATCACCGTCAGAAAGCCGGTCACGGGCCGGTCACAGTGGCGATTGTCACCGTCAGCGATACGCGCACACCGGATACCGACGGCAACAAATCCTATATTGAGGCGCGTATGACTGAACTCGGTCATCATGTCGCCGCGTATAGACTCATCAAGGACGAACCGGATCAAGTAGCGGCGGCGCTGAACGAACTGACCGCCATGCCCACCGTGCAAATCATCCTGTTCAACGGCGGCACAGGCATTTCCCCGCGAGACACCACTTTCGACGTGATCAGCCGTCTGTTGGAGAAACCGCTGCCCGGTTTTGGCGAGTTGTTCCGCATGTTGAGCTATAACGAAGTTGGCGCGGCGGCCATGTTGAGCCGGGCCACAGCAGGCGTCTATCAAAATACGCTGGTTGTGTCGATGCCGGGAAGCACCAACGCTGTACAAACCGCGCTGGAAAAGCTCATCATCCCGGAGATCAATCATCTGGCGTGGGAAATCGTGCGGAAAAGCTGAACGACGCTTTCATTTTTCCCTCATGTGAACCGAGTACGCTTATTACATTCAGTTCGTAGGAGCACGATAACGAACGAAGTTCGCCGTGCCCCTACACATAACCATCTTTGCAGGAGTACCCACGTTGCGAAAACTGACTTTGTTTTTTATCGCGCTCATCGGCGCTGCTGTGCTGCTGACGGGCGTTTTTGTCGTTCCTGTTCCAGCGAAAGCGCAGGACGTGAGTGACGCTATTGAAGCGCTGGCCGATCTGCAATCCGATGATGACTTTAGCCCCGAAGATTGGATTCCGGCGGATTACGTCGGCTTCGTGCGTATTCGCATGGATGCCGCCGGAATAGCGCTCAGTGACTTGAATACCGCGATGGTGGCCGCGGCGATGCTGCAACCAGCGCGAGTGGTCATTAGCCAGCAGCTTGGTTACGAGACGTTCGTTTCGCTGGCTGCGTTGGATGTCGAGGATGCTTCGTTCGCTACCGACATTTTACCGTGGCTGCGTGATGAAGTCGTGCTGGCCTATCGTCAGCTTGGCCCCGGCCTCAGCGCCGCAGAAGAAGATGTGCTGATGATTCTGCCGTCGAACGATTTCTTCGGCTCGGCGGACGCGATGGGGCGCATCATTCAAGCACAGGATTTGGGCGACGCGACGACCTACCGCGACGTGAGCATTTATACGGGCGATAGAGCATCGTTCGCGTTTATGCCCGAAGCGGTATTGGTCGGTTCAATCGACGCGATACACGCAGCGCTCGACGTGCGCGCCGCAGAAGCCGAAGCGCTGACCGCGCAGGACAGTTACACGACGGTACTCGAAGCACAGGGTCAAAACGAAGCCGCGCCGCTGACTGAAGAAATTATCTTCGCGTATCTCGGCGGGGATGATGTAGTGATGCCCGCGCTGAGTCTGCTGTTGAGCGGTAACGAATCGGGCGAACCGCTGCTGATGGCGTTGGGTGATGCGCTGCGGGCCATTCGGAACAGCGAAGGTTTTGAAAGGTCGCTGTTGAGCGATACGCCGGATGCGGTCAGCGTGAGCATTGCCATCACCGCGCCTCTTTTATCTGCACCCGTCATCAATGCGACGGCCATCATGCACGTTCCTAACAGCGTCGCTGTCGGCTTGGGCGCAGGCAGCGCAGAGGCAACAGAAACGCCCGCCTCAACGCCTGCCACTTTCGACCCAAGCGTGCTGGACTTCATTCCGCGCAGTGCCATGATGGTGCAAAGCGGGCCGGATGCCGCCGGAGCGGGCTACGATCTGCTGGTGGCGCTGCCGCTTTTCAGCTTTAGCGGTCAGATGCTTGGCGGCTTTTCAGCGGCAGGCATCGCCGCGACACCTAGCCCTCTTGTAGATCAACCCAGCGCCGCCAACGTGCAAACGGCAGTTACATCTTTCCTCGAAGCGTTAGATGTTGTCGCCAACTACAGCCTCGAAGATGATTTCTTCGCGCATCTGGATGGCAGTTACGCAGTGGCCTTGCTGCCCCGCCCTAATGACCCGACGCCGATGCTCAACACGCCCTTCGACATCCTGATTCTGGCGCAGGTAGATGATGGCGCAGCGGCAAGTGCTGGCGCAATCGAGTTCATTGAAACCGCGCTTGATTTCGGCACGTTCGAGACGGAAACGCCCGCCAACGGCGACGGCGATCAATCGTTCGAGACCCTGCGCGTTGTGGCGGGCGGCGACCCCGTACTGCAAATCGGCACGGTCAGCGACGGTGACATTATGGTGATTGGCACAGGTTCGGCGCTGGAAAGGGTGCTCGACGCGGAACGTGGCGATAACCGTCTCGTTGACCAACAGCGCTGGCACGATTTAACCGAGATTTCCAGCGAGACGCCGAACCTGTACATCAACTTCAACGCGCTGTTCAATACGCTCGCGCCTTCTCCCGGCGGCGAAGTTCCGCCTGTAGGAGTACGTCAGCTTGCGGCCCGTGTTCAGTCGATTGGCGAAGGGCTGTTTCGGCTGGAAGCGACGATCACGCTGTAGGGAAGTGCTGATTGCCGGGTGCTAAGTTCTGAGTGAATACCAAGCACCGAGTACAGGGTACAGAGAGCTAAAACCTAGCGGCTAAGGACTAGAAGCTAGAGCCTAGTGGCTGATGGCTGAAAAGCTGATTGCTTAATTTGCTTTGTCCACAGGATTCGGTACTATGGTGTGAGTCAATCGCGCAATGAAATACTTGTTGTAGCACTAAAAGGGAGAATCTTCATATGGCAACGAAGCATAAAATGTCGGTGGCGCTGGTGCTGGCTCTGCTGCTCCTCAGCGTTATTCCGGCGCTCACCGTCGGCGCACAGAACGAAATCGAATCCGTGTGCCTTGTCTCCGACACGGGCGGTATCAATGACAACGGCTTCAACCAATTTTCGTATCAAGGCGCGGAAGAAGCCGCTGACGAATATGATCTCGATGTCAGCTTTATCGAGTCGGATTCACCGACTGCCTACGACCCGAACATCACTACCTGCCTCGATGAAGGCGCGGACATCATCGTCACCGTCGGCTTCACAATGGCGGACTCGACTATTGCAGCGGCGCTGGACAACCCCGAAGTTTACTTCATCGGCGTGGACACCTTCGTCGCGGACGGCCCACCTAATATGATCGGTCTCCAGTTCCGTGAAGATCAGGCCGGCTTCCTCGTGGGCGCGATGGCCGCACTCATGACCGAGAGCAATATCGTCGGCGGCGTGTATGGTATCTCTATCCCGCCAGTGGTCAAGTTCCGCAACGGCTTTGAGCAGGGCGTGGCTTACATCAACCCCGATGTGGACGTGCGCGGTC
>JACMMD010000957.1 GCA_014379235.1 Anaerolineae bacterium | reverse complement strand
TGCTCGGCGGTTTTCTCGGTGAAGCCAATGGTATAGAGGCGAATAGTCATGGGTTAGCTCACAATAGCGATGGCTGTTCGGAAAGGTAGCAAAACTTCGTCAGCGCGAAAGATTGAATCCCATTATAGTACCCCAAGACACGACAGCCGCATTCTATACTTACGAGGTGTTTGATGGTCAGAAAATTGCAGTTTATCGCTATCTTTGCTCTCGTCCTTCAACTCGTCTTTACTGTTTTCGCCCAAGAGCCGCCGACTGCCAGCGCCGTGATCGGTCAAGCGGATCTTACGTCCGGCGCGCCTAATCGCGGTGCAGGCCCAACGGCTGATACGCTGAACTTCCCGCTCGGTATCGCGGTGGCGGCGGATGGCATTTACGTCGCGGATCGCAACAATCACCGCGTTCTGTATTATTTCAGCGATGGCACGACGGCTGGTGGCATCTATGGACAGCACGGCAGCTTTACGTCCTACATCGCCAACTTCGACGGCATCGGCGGTTCCAGCACACCGAGCGCCGATTCGCTCATCATGCCGACAACCGTCGCGGTAGATACGGCTGGTGGCCTCTACGTGACAGACCGCGATAACCATCGCACCCTGTACTATGCTAACGACGGCAATACCAGCGCAGACCGCGTGTATGGTCAGTTCGGGAACTTCGCCACCAACCCCGTCAACAACGACACGGTTGGCGGTTCTGGCGTAGCAAGCGCGGATAATATCGGCGTGTTTTCGCTTGGCGTGGTGGCTGACCCGGACGGCGGCGTGTACATCGCTGACTCCAGTAACAATCGCATTCTGCACTTTTCCGGCGATTCTACGACGGCTGACCGCGTATATGGTCATGCAGGCAGCTTTACCAGCGGCGTTGTCAACGATAACGGCACGGGTAGCACGGGTACGCCAAACGCCGACAGCCTGAACTTTCCGCGTGGAATGGCGCTGGACGCTTCCGGCGGGCTGTTCGTAGCTGACCGCGAAAATCATCGCGTGCTGTATTTCGCCAACGATGGCAACACAACGGCAGACCGCGTGTATGGCCAGTTTGGCAGCTTCACCAGCAACGTCGCCAATAACAATGGCAGCGGCGCGGTAGGGACGACCAGCGCCGATAGTCTTTTCAGCCCGCGTGGGGTTGCAGTTGATGAGACTGGCGCTCTCTATGTCACCGATTCGCTGAACCATCGCGTGTTGTACTTCGCCAACGATGGCAACACGACGGCGGATTGGGCGTTCGGGCAGTTTGGCAGCATGACGACGGGCGTGGCCAATAACGATGGCGCGGGCGTATCCGGTACGCCCAGCGCCAGCAGCATTAACACCGCTCAGTATGTGGCTTACGGCGGCGGTCAGCTTTATATCAGCGATACGGGTAATAACCGCATTTTAGTGGTGGCCAGACCAATCGGTTAATGGCATTCGCTGGGGGGCACAATGACGCAGGAAGCTGCGCCGTGCCCCCTACTAAACCCTCGTTTCAAATTATGTCCGAAGTCTATGCGCTGTCATAAACGGCCTGTATAACTTAATATATTCGGACACACAAACATGAGCGATAATCGTATAAAGAGAGGGAGTTTTGTGCATAGCTGTTGTAATATATGAAAATATTTAGATTTATTTTAGCCGTTGAGCATGATATTTATGAAAGTATTTTCTTATAATTCATCTAGAATAGGAAACACTCAAATGGAGCGTTCTCATGGTACAGGCGCCAACACTGGCCACGATCCGTTACGCAGTCTTCAACGATAACATTCACGAAATTCAGTTTCTTAATCGCTCTCCCGCCGCCGTTCGAGACTTGTTCCGGCATTATGACCGCCTTTACGACACCACATCGCATAAACAAACGTTACGTTATCTCATCGACTGGCATCAATCGGGATGGCCGCCGCTCTCCTATGTCTTTGTGTGTGGGCGCGAGTGGCTAGATAAGCACCCGGATTTTCACGAAACGCGGACAGCCTACATTTACAACAATGAATTTATGGTTCCACTGGCGACATCTTTAGCGCGCATGTTGAGCAACTACGTCAAGGATGATCGTTTGCAGTGGCGCTTCTTCCACGTTTCGCAGCGGTCAAAGGCACTTGAATGGCTGCAAGACAGCGATTAGCGCAGACGTTTTTCGTAGATCAACAGCCGACGATAGACGCGCATCCCCGCCCGCTCGTATAACGCCAGCGCCGAACCTTCGTCGGCATCCGCGTCTACGTCCAGCCCAATCGTATGATAGCTGCGACCCTTAAAGCGGTGGAACGCGGTTTGCAGCAGCGCCGTGCCCAACCCCTGCCTGCGCCACTGCCGACGCACGGCCAGCACATCGATGTAACCTGAATGAGGTTGATCTGCCGCTGCCGGGAAGCCGATGCACATCCCCGCCACTTCTGAACCCGCATATGCGATCACCCACAATGCCGGGTCGAACTCGGCACGTTCGAGCGTGTAATGCCGCCACAGATCGAAGGGCCACTCGACATAACCCCAATGATCGCGGAAGGACTCTCGATCCGCCTCGTATACGGCGCGGGCATCGCGTTCTGGCTCGAACGCCCGCAGCGCGAAGCCATCCGGCAGCAGCGGCGGCATCGTAGCGCTGTCGAGATCAACACGCAGCGTATGAACCGAGCGCGCCAGTGTGTAACCTTCGGCGGCGAACAGGGCGAGGTTGGACTCGTGCGTATCGAGCGTCATTCGCAGCGCTGACAGCAGCTTATCCGGCGAGACCTCATCGGCGCGTTCGAGCAGGCGCGCATCAGCGATATGCAGCAAGCGCGTCCCGATTCCCTGTCGGCGGAAGTAGGGATGTACCGCGCCCTGTCCAAAGCCGCGTCCGGTAGTGGCATCGAGCTTCATGCTGCTGTAGCCGATGATCTGCTTGGTAGGCGAGACGGCTACGAAGCAGTCATGTTCTGGCGTGAAATTCGGCGCGGCGAACTCGTGTTCCAGTTCTTCCTGCGTATCGCGCCCCTCGTCGCGGTCTAGCACCGACGCGGCATTGCGTAAGTGAACCAGC
>JACMMD010000097.1 GCA_014379235.1 Anaerolineae bacterium | reverse complement strand
GCTTTTTCTTGCAGAATGTCTAAAACTTGCTCGACGCCTTCATCAATGAAACTGATTGCGCCGATCTGAATACCAACGAAAGTCATGTTTTTAGCTTTCAGTTATCAGCTTGTCAGCTATCAGCCAATACAAAGACTTAACACAGAGTCACAGAGGGACAAGAGATACAGAGAAAAACAATTGCTTTAACTCTTCTCTTGGCCTTCTTGGCGGTTCAATCCGTATATTCTCGAACCTCGTCCCTCGAACCTTCCTACTGCACCCCTACGCCACGCAAACGCGGGTCGAGGAAATCACGCAGCCAATCGCCGAGTAGATTCAGCGCCAGCACTGTCAGCATGATGGCCACGCCGGGAAACACCGCCAGCCACCACGTCCCGCCGAGCAAACTGTCGCGGCTTTCGGCCAGCATCCCGCCCCACGTCGGCACGTCCGGCGGCACACCCAATCCCAAAAACGATAACGACGCTTCCGACAAAATCACGCTGGCCACGTTGAACGACGCGATCACGATCAACGGCGCGAGGATGTTCGGCAAAATGCTGGTAAACATGATGCGCCAGCGAGTCGCACCGATGCAGCGCGCCGCCTCGACGTATTCTTTCTCACGCTGCGAAATGGTCTGCGCCCGCGCCATACGCGCATACGTCACCCACTGCCCGATACCCAGTACCAGCACCAAGTTCAACACGCCCGCGCCAAGCACCACCAATACCATGATCGTCAGCAGAATGAACGGGAAGGCCAGTTGAATATCGGCAAGGCGCATGATGAAGTCGTCGATAAAACCGCCGATATAGCCGGCGATTACGCCGAGCGTCGTACCGAGCAGCCCGCCGATACCGACGGCGGTGACACCCACCATCAGCGAAACCCGCGCTCCATAAATCAGCCGCGACAGCACATCTCGCCCCAGCGCATCCGTACCGAGCGGGAAATCCATAACGCCCGCTTCGTCAGGCGTAAATGGATGCGTCAGGCGCAAGATCAAGTTCTGGCGGTTGGGGTCTTTCGGCGCAACCTGTGGCCCGAACAGCGCCATGAAC
The DNA here is from genome assembly GCA_014379235.1 of Anaerolineae bacterium. Lineage (GTDB taxonomy): Bacteria > Chloroflexota > Anaerolineae > Aggregatilineales > Phototrophicaceae > JACMMD01. The sequence goes on along the minus strand of JACMMD010000097.1, from coordinate 2,856 downwards.
ACGATCACGACCAAAATCGCCAGCGCGATTACTGGCCAGCGCGCCCGCAGCAAACTGCGCCATGCGCGCCGCCACGCTGACGGACGGCTCTCCCGACCAATATGCGCCGTTGGGAATGCGACAGGGGTGGGGGATTTCAAGGATTGTTCCACTGCGGTCAGCGCCCCCTCATTAGCTCAAGCGAACACGCGGGTCTAGCTGTGCGTAGAGGAAATCCACCAGCAAATTCAACCCGACGAACATGAACGAAAACAGGACAACGGACGCCTGTACCAATGGAATATCGCGCTGGTTGATGGCGTTGAATACCAGCCGCCCGACTCCCGGCCACGAGAATACCGTTTCTGTCACGACGACACCGCTCAATAAAAAGCCGAATTCGAGACCTAAAATAGTCACAATGGGGATGAGCGCGTTACGGAACGTGTGCCGCAAGATGACGATCCGTTCAGCCAGACCCTTCGCCCGCGCCGTTACGACGAAATCCTGCGACAGCACTTCCAGCATGGACGAGCGAATCAAGCGCGCATTGCGTGACAGCGAAAATGTAGCGATAGTGATACCGGGCATGATGAGATGATAAATCGCGTCGGGGAAGTTTTGGGCGAACGTCGTCAGGTCGCCGCCGAAAAGCGGCTCAATCAGCGGCGTATGACCGGAAATCGGCAGGATACGCAGTTGCAGCCCTACGAACAAGATCAACATGAGTCCAAGCCAAAAGCTCGGTATCGACTGACCCAACATCGCGGACAGCATAATGCCGCCATCGATGGCCGTGCCGCGATGAATAGCGGCCAGAATGCCAATCGGTATTGCCAGCAGCGTAGACAACAGAATGGCGAAGATCGTCAGTTCGAGTGTCGCGGGCAGTCGTTCCAGCACCAAATCCAGCGCCGGAGTCCGCGAACGCAGCGAGTCGCCAAGATCGCCCGTCGCCAGTCCAGCGAGAAAGCGCAGATATTGTTCCGGCAGAGGACGATCAAAGCCGAGTTTGATGCGCGTGTCGATGATCTCCTGCTCCGTCGCCCGCTCGCTGACGTACAGGTACGTCGGGTCTCCAGCGAGATGCAGCGTCACGAACGACAGCAGCGTAACGCCCAGAATGACAATCACCGATTGCAGCAAGCGACGAACGAAATATGCGCCCATGTAAAAGGTTCTCTATTAACCAACGGTGTAGGGGCAGGTCTAAGACCTGCCCCTACTTGAGAATTGCTAACTACTCTGCCAAGCCAGCGTTATAGACGATAACCTGCTCGTCTTGACGCGGTGTCCATGCGACGCGGTTGCTCACGCCATAGAAGTCCGGTTGGAAGTACAGCATCAGCCACGGCGGGTCATTGTAGAACACTTCGAGCATCTGATCGATGACGGCGCGTTCTTCTTCACCATCGCGGATATCCGCGAGGCTGTCCCACAGCGTGAACCATTCCTCGTTATTCCACTCGGTATAGTTCGTGCCCGCATCCGGCGATGAAAGGTCGGTCATGTCATACAGCGCGCTCCACGTCGAGCCGCCCGTGCCCAAGAAGAACAGCGGGCCAACGTCATGGGTGCGTGTCAGTACCGAGTATTCGGAACTCCAATCGAGGATTTCCACAGTGGTTTGAACGCCAATGTCCGTCAGGTATTGGCCGATGGCCTGTACCACATTGGCATCGTTCAGGTAGCGGCCACGCGGGCCTTGCAGCGTGATTTCAAAACGAACGCCATCTTCACCACGCGGGAAGCCGGCCTCATCCAACAACTGCTCGGCCATTTCGGGGTCATATGGATATGGCTCAAGATCAGGATTATCGTTGACCGGGTTGACCATGCTGGATGCCCGTTCACACTCAACACCGAGCAGCGCCGAGCAAATCGTCTCTACGTCCACCGCGTATTGCAGCGCGATACGCACATCGGTATTGCGGATGGCTTCTGCGCCTTCACCCTCGTACACGTCGCGCTGATTAAAGCCGACGTACATGCGGCGTGTGCCCTGTACGCCCTTGACTTCCGCCGTACCGGAGTTATTCACGGCATCGACCTGATCGGGCGGCACATTGGCGATGATGTCCACGTTACCGGCGATCAGTTCGGCGGTACGGGTCGAGGCTTCAGGGATAACGCGCCAGTAAATCTGATTGAAGTTCGGTTCACGCAGGGAATAACCCTCAACCTTTTCGATCAGCACATAATCGTCGCGTACCCATTCCACGAACTGGTAGGGGCCCGAACCAATCGGGTTTTGCGCGGCTTCTTCCAACGACATCGCTTCGTAGGAGTCCTTGCAGTGGATATAAATCTCAGACAGCAGACCCAAGCGCAGCGGCTCGGACTGATAGCGATCCGTGACAATCGTCACTTCGAGGTCACTGTCAGCGCGGGCATCGAGATAACCCACGCCGGGGATGACGAAGCCAACCGTGTTACCCGTGAAACCGTTGTCGGGGTTCACAGCGCGTTGCAGTGTGTAAACCACATCTTCCGCCGTCAGCGCTTCACCGTCATGGCATGTCAAGCCTTCATTCAGCGTGAACGTCCATTCCTTGCCATCTTCGGAGATGCTGTAGCTGTTAGCAAGGTACGGTTGCAGCGTGCCATCGTCAGCGATTTCATACAGCGTTGCGTACAAGTGGCCGAAAATATTGGCTTCGGCGCGGGATGTCACTAACGACGGTTCCATCGCGCTCACATCCACGCTCTGGCCGATGACCAGCGTCTCTTCATCGGGCGTCTGCGCGTTGACAAGCGCTGTACTCAGCGCCCCCATCAGCAAAATGACGATCACAGCAAAGGTACTCAAACGGGAGAATCTGCTCAACATCTTCATCGACAAATCCCTTCTATACACCACCACAATCCGGTTGAAAG
>JACMMD010000956.1 GCA_014379235.1 Anaerolineae bacterium | reverse complement strand
TGGCTGGTGACACCGCCGACTACCCACCAGAAGGTATTGGTCAGCGCGACCTTAAACGTGCGATCATTGAGCAGATCGACGTAATGCTCGATGCCGAGAAATTCGTTGCCGAGGTCGGGACGGTTGAGGCGCAGCTCGAAAAAGCTCATGCGTATGCCGGAAAGCACCGGATAGATCACCACCACCGAGACGAGAATCAGGCTCGGAAGAATCAGCAAGTAAGCCCAGTAGCGGGTCTCCGACAGATTTCCAAGAAAAGTTATCGGGTTGAATGAGATGGTACGCGCCGCGAGTGGTTTCGCAAGGGGTTGTTCAACGTTCAAAAATAATCCTTAATCTTCTTACGGGCAGGGTTTCGCCCGCACCCTGACGAAAATTATAATTTATCAGAAAGTACCGCAGTTTATCCCGAAACACAACTATTTGGGTATTCTAGGTAACGGACATGTTGAACCGGAGTTTCGCCGGACATTTGGCTTACGATTTACTCCGCTAATTGGTTAATCGCTTACCTCAATTTCGCACCCTTTTTGCTTGATGTTATGTCTCAAGCCATAATCAGGCCATCTACGTTCTTAACACGATAGAAACTCTATGGAACATTTGCGTTTCTTCATCAGCTATTCGCGCAGCAACAAACAAGAAGTCGGACAGGTCATTGACCTTCTCCGAACGTCCGGCCATGAGGTCTGGTGGGATGGCGACATCCCTGAAATTGCCGATTGGTGGGCGACGATTCTTGACCAGATTGAAGCGTGTCAGGTCTTTATATTCATCATATCGGAAAAATCCGTGCAGTCCGCCTACTGTCTTGCGGAACTCAAGTATGCGACGGAGCGCAACCGTCCCATTTTTCCATTCGTGATCGATGACCACTCACGCTACACAATACCGCCGGAAGTCACACCAGCCCGCAATCAGCGCTTTGTTTACGACGGCAACCCGACGCGAATGCTGGAACGTATCTTGCAATCCTGCAATCAGCTCGATTGGAAGATGTATCATGATCTGCCAGCGCCGCGTCCGACTGAGCCGAGCAGCGAAACGGGAAGCCTCGTAAAACTTTTCCAGCAGGCAGTGGGGTTGGCAGAGGACGGCCATTTCGATGAAGCCATCAAGCGCTTTCGTAATGTGGCCAGTTTAGATTACGAGGAATGGGGGCAGGAAAGCCAGGAATGGATTGCACGGCTGCAAGTTTACGAGGAAGTTGCGGAACTCGCAGACGAGCGCGCAACGCACCGCCGTGCTCTTAAAAAATGGCAGGAATATATCCAGAGTTATGGCAGTGAATTTGACCCTTTTAATGTGCAAAAGAAATTAGTGGATATAGTTCCACCATTGTCCCCCGTTGGCCCGGCCTTAGCAGCGGCACAAGACCCAGCGACAAGGATGGCATCCACGCCCCAACCTCAGCCACGAGGACAAATACAAGGGGCTGGACGTAATCGCTGGTTATGGCCCGGCATGGCGCTGCTTGCGCTGATAATCGTAGGCGTGCTATGGGCATTGAGCAGTCTGGGGTCGCCTCCACTTAACCCGACGAACACGCCGCCGCCGTTCTCCCGGACGCCGCCAGTTGTCGCGCAGGTAACTGAAGAAGCTGAATCCACATCGACACATTCAGCGATGCTCACCAATACACCACCACCCACTGTCAGACGGACGTCAACGGCGACGGAAGCGCCCTCGCCAACCGACATTAGCCCGACGCCGCTTGAAACTGAGGTGACGCTTCAAGCCGCGCCAGCCGACTTGGAGCACCAGTACGCCAATTGTCAGGCAACGGTTGTTCTGCAAGGTGGGGCAAACTATCGGACAGAGCCAAACGCAAATGCAGCGGTCATAGAGCGTATCCCATTCGGGACAGTGATAACCACTCTCGAACGCCGTCCGGCAGAGGGTGCGGATAACTACGGTTGGTTGCATATTCAGGTTGGGAGTTCCGAGGGTTGGATGCGCGAGGATTTACTGGGAGTTTCTAGAGACTGTGCGGCTGTTGCAGGCCTTTATCCTGCACCTATGCTAGCTGGAACCTATAGTTTTAGTCGCAGCTTCCAGCTTGCAACTGACTCATCACCTGAATATTTAGCGTGGGATTTTGGCGCTCCAGTTGGCACACCTGTTTTCGCCGGACCTAATGGTGGAATGGTGATTACCGCCTTTCAGTGCCCAAATTGCACTGCTGATCATCCCAATTTTACTTCTGCTGGACTGGCGTTGGATGATCCCAGTGCCAACAATGACCCTGATTGGGGCTATGGCAGGGGGAATTATGTCATTGTTCGCTACTTGAACGAACAGTTACCGGCTTCAACGCAGCGCGAACTGGCTGAAATGGTATTAGCCGGAGGACATGTGTTTTGTCTTTATTCAAAGTTAGCGGATATTGCTGTTATCGCAGGCGATGAACTTGAGAGTAATCAAATGATTGCTCATACCGGGCAAACCGGAAGGGCGACAGGCCCTTTCTTAAAGCTTGAATGTCGAGCTTCTCAAAATGCTGATGAAACGGACTGGGACGCGATGGACCCGAATGTGATAGATCCCGGTATCCTGTTTACTCGAACGGGTTACACTGCCGACGAAATACAAGGCTCGTGATATTCTCATAACGACGAATCACTTGCTGAGATTGGCGAACTTGCGCTCGATGTGGGCTTTCGCTTCGTCATAATCGCCGCGCTGCATCGCTTGGCAGTACGTCAGATAAGCCGCAGTCGTCACCGATGGCACGGACGCTTTCGGCAGAGTCTGACGCTGCACGAACGTGGTGCTGAGGACACGCACGGCGATGTCCAGCGCTTCGATATAACGGGCACGCTGAACCGGAGTTTCACTGAGCATTCGGCTGACCGTTTCCGTCGCTCGCTGACCGATGAGCGCCAGCAGTTCAGCGCCGCGTTCGGCGCTGGCCTTGCCACGAGGGTCTTCGCTTAACACGCCGTCGAGCGCTTCGCTAGGCGGCACACTGTCGAGCTTTACCAGATCGGGGCGCAGCGTCCACAGCAGCGACGTTTCACCGATTCCAGCATGGTCGCCTTTGTAGACTTCCGAGACGAAATCGTACTCGGTGATCGGCAAAATCGTCACGGGCGAACGCTGCATCACGGTCAGCGCGGCGCGTTTCAAGATCAACGTTTGCTCAAGGCCGAAGTGCCCCGTGAACGCGACGATCAGCTTGAAGCCCATCTCGCCAAACTGCTCGAACACCGCAACCAGCAAAGGTTCGATCACCGCCGCCGACATTTTAAGGGTATATGGATAAGGGACACCGCCCGCCGCCCAATAGGAAACGGGCGCAAGCACCGCGTCCAACCCGTCCGCGATGCGCTCACCGATTCCCTGCGCGACAATGCCATCGAGGCCCAGCGGCAGGTGATAGCTGTGCCATTCAATCGTGCCGAACGGCAGCACCAGTACGGGCATGGTTTCGATGCGGCTTTGCAGTTCATTCGGGAATAACGTTTCTAGATGATAAACAGTCATGGCAGCTCGCTAATTGATTTCAATTTTGGGTAACTATCCGTTGAATAAATTCTTCCATAAAGTGGTTGAGTTCCTGCAAGTGCCCTTGATAGTTTCGGTAAGCATAAAACCCATACGCAGCGATAGTCACGAGCATGATGCCCAACAACAGAATGCCAATCCAGTTACCCGCTATAGCCGGACTAAAAACGAAACTGCTGAGAAGGACAGTCATAATCAACAGTACGCTGACATGCACGGCGGCGTGAAAAAAGGGGACGCCGGGACTCCCGGAAACAACATAATATAATGTGGTTTCTCCGCTTTTGATTTTCTGAAAACTGCCGATTATCTGGTACAGTGCAATCATCGGCAAACCACGAGCAATGTAATAACGAACCTTCTTTTCGATCACAAATCGCGTGTGGTCATCGTCTCCGCCTGCTAAGATGCGCCAGTCAAAACGCTGCGCCACTGCTTTTTCTAGGGCGCGAAGGCTTTCTTGGGGTGGTGTGACCATCTTGAGTGTAGACTGTTGTTTCATGATGTTTTCAAACCTAAACAATCATCGAGGCTGATGAAATGTCAGCACAGTTTAGCCAAAACGCTGGTCAAATTCGATGATCGGACGAATGCCTCTATCTTGATCGAGTGTCGCAAACACATGCGGCACATCTTCCAAGCGTACCGAAGTCGTGTGCATCTCGTCCAAGAACAGCTTACCCTGCATGTACCAATCCGCGAACAACGGCAGGTCGATCATCGGGCGAATGTTGCCATAGATGCAGCCCTGTATCGTCTGCTGCTGGCTCATGAAGCGGCGCGGCAAAAACGGCAGCGCGGCATCTCTAGCCGCCGCGCCAACCAGCGTCAGCGCACCGCCCCGCTCCAGCATGTCGATGCCTTGCAGCATCAATTGCGGCAGCCCGACCACCTCAAAAACGTGTTCGACGCCGCGCCCATCGGTCAACGCTTTCACCTGCTGCACGACGTTTT
>JACMMD010000955.1 GCA_014379235.1 Anaerolineae bacterium | reverse complement strand
GCGGCTAAGTGCGCTGCGCGAGGATGGCTTGGAGTATCCGGCGGTTGGTTTCAAGCATGAGACTCTCAGCGACCTAGTTCGTCAACTGGAAGCGTTTGGCCGCGACGTGATTCCGGCTTTGCGAGATTAAGTTTCGGGCGCGACGATGATCTGCCATGCCGTGCCGCCGGGAAGCAGTTGCAGCACCGTACCATCAGCGCTGCTCACATACAGGCTTTCCGAGCCGTCAACCGCAGCAGCGGACTGCATAAAGCCTTCGTAGGTAAACTCCGGCTCTAGTCCCAAGCCGAGCCGGTTACGAACAATATCGCTGCCGCGCCACACAAAACCAAGTACGCGCAAAGGTTGGTACAATCCCGGCGGCGGGCTGAAAGTCTCTTCAAGTTCAGCGTGAATGGCGGGGTCGAAGCGGTTCTCGAACACGATCCATCCCGGCTCAACACCATCGTTAAACAGCGCATACACTTGATCGCGTCCTTCAACGTACAACATACGCCCGCGCTCGAAACGTTCTTCAATAAGCGGCGATGGTTCTGGCGGCGCGCTGGGGCACAATCCCGGCGACGGTTGGAAGAACCACGCATCAGGGCAGGCCAGCGGCACGGATAAAATCTGCTCGGTGATGAGGTCGCCCTCGCCCACGCTTAACACGAACTCAGCCGTATCGCGGTCTGATTGTCGCGTGGAGATCGTCAGACTGCCATCCGGCGCGACGTTCCATAGCTGGTTGCGGATGCCGCCGCGATCAAGGCGATAAATCGTCGCGCTGCTCGTGCCGCGTGTAGACCAGTAGAGCGTCAAATCGCTGCCGGGAGCGGCAGCCACCACGTCCGACGTAAAGAACTCGATGCGCGGCGCGTTCGGGTTGATGACCCGGGTCGCTGTCGGTTGGTCGGGCGCGGGAGTGCGCGTCGAGCCAAACAACGATGTCGGTGACGGGCCGCCGGTAGATGTCATCGGCGGCTGTGTGGGTGTGATCGTCGGTGTGGCATTGCGTCCCGGTGTGCGCGATGGCGACGGCGTGAAGGTCACAGTTTCAGTAGGCCGCTCGGTGGGGATAAACTGCGCGACTTCCACTCTCGCGCCGCAAGCACTCACAATCCAAACCAGCAGCAGCATAATGCAGAGCCGCAAAGGGGCAGAGATGCAGAGAAAAACCCTTTTTGCTTTTCCCTGCATCCCTGCACCCCTGTATCCCTGCGTTAGGTCTTTTCTTGGTTGTAGCATCCGGTTAGTGTTTCAAGATGGCGTTTACGTCGATAACCGCGTTGGATAGTACGGGAGATGTAAACGTCTCGTCTAGTCCGTAAATATCCTGCATCACAAACCGGCCATTTTCGAGATGATAGACTTCGATGAAGTCTGCAACGGTATCAAGCAGCCAGTATTCACGAACGCCGTGCTGTTCGTAGAGGCGATATTTACGACCTCGATCACGCTTCGCGGTAGAGGGTGAGAGTATCTCAATCACCAGATCAGGGCCGCCATGCCAGTAGCCATCCTGACCTAAAATACAATTCGTGCTGTCGCCGCTTACCCAGAATACATCAGGTTGCACCACATCCGCTCCGAGATGGAGATCGGTTGGGGCAGATCGCAGCGTTCCCTCATCAGTACACTGACACTGAATTAGAAACCTCATGAGATCAATAGACGCTTCCTGATGCGGGTCTTTAGGGGCAGGACTCACAATGACCTCTCCGTCGATGAATTCCACGAAGGTATTCGACTCTGGCAGCGCCTTGAATTCTTCCAGTGTCATACGGGTTTTTGTGGGAGTTGCGTCCGTCACTTCACCCTCTCTTTCAACTCAGCACTCAT
>JACMMD010000954.1 GCA_014379235.1 Anaerolineae bacterium | reverse complement strand
CGCCACGGGCCTGTGGTGTAACAACTGAAAAACCAAAAACCCCCCGGGGGGGCGCCTCAACCCCCCCCACCGCACCAGCAGCACAAACAAACCCCCTAACCATCACCGGTTGGGGGTTTTTCATTTCATTATTTTCATGCGAAACAACGACGTAACTGAATATGGACGATCAATAATGTGCAGAGAATTTGTGCTATTTTGGCAGCGTCGCCCGGATCGCCGTCCGGGAATCCAGCGCTTGTAGGCTGCCAATCGAAATTAAAAGGGCGAACCCGTAAGCTCGCCCATATTCACTCATCCAAATGCAGGCTCGACAACTGACGGGCTGCTATCGTCTGCTTACTGGGTTTCTAAACGGCTATTCCAGCGCGCTCGAACTTCTCTTCAAGCTCTTCACGAGTATCCTTGAACGAGGCCTCAAGATACGGAAAGCCCAGCCATACGTTCATTAAGCCAAACATCGCGCCCGTCACTACGCGGAAGATCGGCAGGGTTTCACGGGTCGGCCACAAATTGAACGGCGCGTAACCGAGCAGTTGGCTAAAGCCATCCAGCGCAATTGGCGCGAGTCCGAGCAGTACGTACAGCCAGATCGGGGCAGGGCGCAAACGGCGGCGTACACGGCTGTACAGCAGCGCGCCGAGCAGCATCGCCAGATAAATAGCGATGTCCCGCGCACACAAAGTCATCTTATAGCCCATGCGTTCGTCGCCCAAAAATTCACGCGCCGCAAATTGCATCGACGGTGTAAAAAGATGGGGATCATCGTCGCCGGGAAAGCGCCTGCTGGCTGGCTGCTCATCAAGATAGCGGTGGAAAATCATCATGAACTGCGGCGAATCGACCACGTATTCTTCAAAGGTTGGCATATTCGCGCCAGTAATTTCGCGTGGATAAAAGGGCTGTTCGCCATATAGAAAGAATGTTCTAAATCCGAACTGGTGACATAGCGGACTATAAATAAAGTAGAGCGCACGCGCCGGGCCGGTTATACCCAGTTTCATCAGCGTCGGAGCTAGGAAGGGCAGTGTGACGTAGATGGTCAGCAGCACGACGGCTATTCTCAGCCAATGGCGTGAAATAGTCAGTAGAAAAAGATTGATGCGTTGGGCGCCTGTACGCGGTCTGGCTGGCTGGGCCATAGAGAGAACCTTTCTAAGATCGGGGTAGGGGGCGCAGCGTGCCAAAAGCCTTCGTGGCTGCGCCCTTGTGAAATTGGTGAACGTTGTGGTTGTTGGGTGCGTTACGCCAGAGCCTCATCGACAAGCTGCTGAATCTGAGCGGCGGTCAGCGGCCCAAAGTGGCGGGCAACAATCACGCCGTTCTCATCGATCAGGTACGTGCTCGGATAGCTGAACACGCCGTAACGATCTTGAATCGTGCCGCGTTCATCCATCACCATCGGGAATGTTAAGCCATATTCGTCGCGGAAACCCATCACATCAGCGGCGGTTTCGCGGTTGTTGACGGCGACTATCGCCAACTGATTATCGCCATGTTCGTTATAAGCAGCCTCGAACTCCGGCATTTCGATGCGGCAGGGGCCGCACCATGTTGCCCAGAAGTTGAGCAGCACGACTTTACCCCGCAGGTCTGACAGCATAATCGGGACGCCCGTGTCTGTCACCGTTTCAAAATCGGGCGCGACATTGCCGATGTCCACGCCGACTGTATCCGCACCTTCTTCAGCGGGCGCGGCCCCAGCATCGGGGATGGCCTCGGCGAGATCGGTAATTAGGCCCGGAGCAAGGCGGCCCGTCTCGACTGTTGTAGTGCCTGTTTCAGTATCGTTTGACTCAGGCCCAACGATGAGATCAACCGCACTGTCTGCCGTCGTCTCGGCGGTATCTGCGCCGGATTCAGGCGCAGTCGTTTCCAGCGTGCCGTTCATGCAGTCATCTATCTGGTCGACGCCGAATTCGCCGTTGGCCACACGCAGCGTACATTCTTCGAGGCGCACCGATGTATCGGCCAGAGCGCCTGTTGCTAGACCCTGTGTCAGCGCGGCAAGCTGGCCGGATGCTACTGCGAGTCCGATTATCACGAGGAACGCGCCGCTGACTAACTTGATTGCGCGCATGTGGCGGCTCAGGCTCCGCAGTGCGCCCTGTGCGCTGTCGAGCAAGAGGGCGGTCAGCAAAAACGGAATGCCCAAACCGAGCGAGTATGCCGCCAGCAGACCGCCGGCCTGACCGACATCGCCGCCGTTCGCGGCCAGCGTCAAAACCGTTCCGTACACGGGGCCGATGCACGGTGTCCAACCCGCCGAAAAGACCACCCCCATCAGCGCCGAACCCGATAGTCCACGATTACCGCTGACATCCATATCGCGGCGAGTATCGGCGTAGAAGGCGTATTGCAGCGAGGTGATCGTATTCGTCCAAAAGCGCTTGGGACGGGTAAACGCGCCGCCGAGTGTCAGCCACAGCAGGAAAATCGTCAGTATGAGGAAAGCCAGCATCGCCGGCCATAGGGGCGGTTCGCCAAAGGGAAAGGGTTCTGCGCCTGTCCATGACGTGGCGAATACACCGAACAGCATCGTTGTGCCGCTGATGTCGGTATGCAGCAGCGACCCTGTGAACGCCCACAGAATCAGCGCCGAGCCGATGACGGCTATCGCCAAGCTAAAGAGCGGCTTCGACAGCAGCGAAGGCTTGGTAAGCAAGCGGTCAAATAGGTCGGACATCACGCCCATGAAATGCAGACCGAAAAAGATAATCATCACGCCGCCGACGCGCCCGATAAGACCCGTCACGGTGCTGATATTTTCGCCGCCGACATAGCGAATAAAGGCTGTCGAAAGCAGTCCAATCGCCACGAACACAAACGTAAAACCGAGAACGAAGGCCAGCCCGTGTGTCAGCGTACTAAAGCGATCCGCGATAGTCGGGACACTGCTGACGACCATGCCACCTGCGCCTGCCCGCGCTGCAACATTCTGTGTCATGCGTCCGCCCATATAGCCGATGTAGGCGGGCACGAGCGGCAAAACGCAGGGCGAGATAAACGAAACGATACCCGCGATAAAGGCTAAACCAATGGTGACTTCCACAATAGACCTCGATAGTCTTCGACTATTTACGCCAGTGTCACAATACGATAGAGACTACTAGTCCATCGCATTAATTTCCAAAGATTGGGAACAGTGGGCTTAAGCCCACTGCCTATCTATCAAAACTTTTGCGACAGTCTACTACTCGATAATTACGCGGCCAAAACCATCGACGCCAAGCCATTGGAACAACCAGCGCGCAACCAACGGCGACACTTGAATCGTCATATCGTCTTCGCTGTTGGATGCATTTGGGCTACTTGTGCCCGCTTCCGGTTCAAGGATACGGCGGCTCTGGTGCGGCATCCCGAAGAAGTTGTGCCAGTACGCGCCGACGATCTCGAGGCTGGCGAAACGATCCCCTTCTACGCCGAGACCGATGCGCCACGGAACACCATAGAGGGTTTCGCCGCTTGACTGCGATAAGGTGCTGCCTACTCGCCGCCACGCCAGCGAAAACGTTCCGCGTGGGATGTCCTCGCTGGTGGAGATGGGCGCTTGCATCAGCGCCGAGCCGTTCTCCATGGCCATCAGCGCTTGAGCCGCGACGTTGATGACGATCTCGGTGTCTCCGCCGCGAATTGGGGTCAGCGTGACGGGCTGCCACACCTGCGCCTGCGTCCAGCCGAGATGTTCACCACCTTGCTCTGAGCTGATGGCGTACCAGACCATGCCCGAACTGTCATCGAGCAGGCTGCTGGTGACGTAAGCCGTGCCGCCGTGCCCGATACGGGTGATAAGCGGGGCGTCTGCGGCGCAGTGTTGGCGAACGACAGCTACCGGCCCGCCGACTTCCGCCCAGAACGATTCTTCTGGTAGATGTACCGTCGGTGTGGCGCGTGAGAGCATCATCGGCTGTAACCCGAAGCGCGGCACGTAACCTCGCGCAACCCGATACCAATAGGCATCACCGTCCAAAATTGGCACTACGCTGTCCGGCCAAAGCTG
>JACMMD010000953.1 GCA_014379235.1 Anaerolineae bacterium | reverse complement strand
TTACGCGCTGGCGATCTGTGTTGTGGTGTGCGCCTTTGGCTAAAATCACCACTTGATCTCGGATGCTGCGTTCGCGTATCCATTGGCCAACGGTGCGTTCGTTGTCGCCGCTGCCATAGACGTGAGCCGTGTCAAACGTGGTGATTCCCAGTTCGAGCGCTGCATCTAACACGGCGAAACTCGCATCGAGTTCTTTTGAGCTGGCGCGTATCGTGCCATGCACAATGCGAGAAACGGGCTTATCGAGGCCCGGCACATTTCCGTACTGCATGTTCCCTACTCCATCGGATATTTCAGACCCCATTGGGCGCGGATAGTGTCCATCGTTTGCATAATTGACAGCGTTTCATCCAGCGGCATAATGTCGCTTTCGGTTTTGCCCTCACGTAGGCAGCGCGCAACTTCGGCGGCTTCATAATTGTAACCGTTGCCATGCAGCGGCAGGTCGATTTCAAGCGCATCTTTACCGGATATGCTGACGGTTGCGCGTGTTCCTTTCCAGAATGAGGCGTGTAACTTGATCTGCCCGTTCGTGCCGAGAATGACGGCTTCGTGCGGCGTGTTGGTGCGTATTGCTGTCGTCAGCGAAGCAAGCTGTCCACTGGGATGACCGAGGATGATGGCCGCCTGTTCATCGACGCCGGTTGAGCCGATGTCGGCCATTGCAGTGATACGATCCGGTGAGCCGAAGATCATCGACGACAGCGACAGCGGATAAATGCCCACATCCAGCAGCGCGCCGCCGCCGAGATCGGGATCAAATAGTCGATGTTTCGGTTCGACGCTGCCCATGCGAAAGCCGAAATCTGCTAAGAGCATACGCGGTTCGCCAATCGCGCCTTCCGCCAGCAGTTCGCGTACCCGCACGATGATCGGCAGATAACGCGTCCACATGGCTTCCATCAAGAAGCGCCCGTTTTCCCGCGCATAGTCGACCATCTCCCGCGCTTCGCCTATGTTCATGGCGAACGGTTTCTCGGTGATAACCGCTTTACCCGCTTTGAGCGCCAGCAGTGTGTTGTCTTTGTGGAAGGGATGCGGCGTGGAGATGTAGATCGCGTCCACTTCGGCATCGCTGGCCAGTGCTTCGTAGCTGGCGTGGCGGCGCGGGATGTTGAACTCGTCACCGAATTTGTCCGCGCCTGCCTGTGACCGTGAGCCAACCGCAGCGATTTCCACATCATCAAGGGCGGTGAGTCCGGTTGCGAACTTATGGGCAATCGAGCCTGTGCCCAGAATCCCCCAACGAATTTTTTCGTACATAAGCGTCCTCTATGGGTGTTGAAAAGGTTTGCAAGCGGAGTATAACGCAGGAAAAGATCGGATGCTTTGACCAACTATTGGACTTAAGTCAGGGGAGAATACGATTGCGGCAAAAGCTCAAAATAATCGCGGTGGCGCGGGCGCACGATGCTAAAGTCACGCTGATCGAGGGTTAGGATGCGGCTTATGTCCATACGTTCGGCAACAGCCATGACTGTTGCATCCACGAAATCAAGGCGCGCATCCGCGTACTGCTTCAAAATTTCAGCGGTTCGCATCAAATCATCTGGATCAAGCGCTACAAGGCGATATTTTGAGGTTGGCAATTCAGATAGAAATTGCCAAACTGCCAAGTTACCGCCTTCGCGTCCGATTAGATATGCGACTTCCGCAAGTGTGGTTTGCGGTAAGTAAATGAGGTTGTGCTGACGGTGAATCGCCAAGCATTTCTCGTGCCATTGATCGGTTTGAACAGTTACGGCAACAACATAACTTGTATCAGCGATGGCGATCATTTGTTACCTGATTCCAATTAAGGTTTCCTTTGCCCAAATTCTGCCTTTAAGATTTCTTTTGAGCGACTGGCTAGATCAGTAGGCCCTTTTAGCATACCAATTGTTCCATCTTTCGACTCGTCGTAGTCATCTGGTAAATCGTCGTTACGCATGACTTTGACATACGACAATAGGGTTTTGATTTGTTCGTCAGTGAGTTCATCAAGTTCGCTGTTGAGTTCTTCACGCACAGACATGGCTTATTCTCCATACTAAATCTACTCGTCTATTATAGTCGAAGTCCATA
>JACMMD010000952.1 GCA_014379235.1 Anaerolineae bacterium | reverse complement strand
GTTACGGAAGATGTAAAACAGTAGAGCAACGACAACCAGCATGACACCCGCGCCGATCCAACCAATCGCGGCGGCGTAGCCCTGCAACCTGTCACCAAGCTGGAACGCCAGATGCCACATATACACCGTCCATGTATAGGTAGGCAGAGTGCGGTCAAAACTGCCAAAAATTAGATATTCGTCGATGACCGCCATAGCCGAGCCGAAACGCAGCACCACCAGAATCAGCATGATGGCCCGCAGGCGCGGTAGGGTGATGCGCCAGAACAACTGCCACTCGTTCGCGCCGTCTACACGGGCCGCGTCGATCATTTCTTTGGGAATAGTCGCTAAACCAGCCAAAAAGAAAATTGTGTGATAGCCAATGCCCCACCAGACTTCCATGATTGCAATCGCAGGGATGGCTAAGTTCGACTTGCCCAACCATTGGGGTGCGTTGCGGTAGTTGAACAGATGCAGCCCTTCGATCAAGAAGGTGTTGATCGGGCCAATCTCGAAGTCGTACAGCCATTTCCACAGCACAAAGATCATGGGGCCGGGAATGACGGCGGGGATAAGCAGGATTATTTTATAAAGAGACGCGATACGCTGATTTTTTACGCGGTCAACCAGAATAGCCACGAACAAGGGGACGAAGATCGTGCCGGGTAAGAAAAGGAGCGTGAAGTATCCGGCGCGCAGCAGCCCTTGATGCACAACCGGATCGACGACTGCGTTGGCATAATTTTGTAGCCCGATAAACTGCGCTTCGTCTGCCGCCAAAAGGCGATAGTCCGTAAAGCTAAGAACAAATACACGAATAATCGGATACACCTGATACCCGATGAAGAATACCAGTGCTGGCAATAAATATAACCACGAACTGCCGTGTTTGATTTCGCGCTTGATGCGCTCGAAAGGACTATTGTGGTTATCCGGCACAATCACATTCGCCATGCGTTCCCCCTGTAGCCCAAGCACCAACCATCGGCGTTATCGACATTGTGTTAGGCCGAAGGAACCCGTTTCCAGAGCGAAAACGGGTTCCCAATTTACATCTTGTGACTGAATTTAGGCTGTCGTCTGTTCGATGGCGGCGACTACCGCGTCTTTGGCGGCCTGTGCTGCAACCATCGGATCGGGTTCATTGCCCAACAGGTATTCTTCCCAGAAGGGCTTGCCGATGACGAACTGCTGCAAACCGAAAGCGTGGTTCGGGATGGCCTTGGCGCTGTCTAGCTGACCGCGTACCAACGGCACCCATGTCTGCTCGGTCAGCCAATCCGGCGGAGCAGCTTCCCATTCGGCGTAGATTGACGCGAACGGCGGCAGTTGGCCGGGGTGGGCCGTCTCGCTGCCTGCGATGGAGTCTTGCCAGATACGCGGATTGTACGTGAGTGCCTGCATGTACTCGGCGGCTTGCTGTTTGTTTTGACCATACTTGAACAAGCAAGCGCCTGTCGTCCAGAACACCGTCGCGCCAGAGCCACCGCTCGGCAGCGCGCCCATCCGCAGGGCAGACGGGTCAGCCCAACCCTGCGCGTAACGCAGCGGGGCATTCTGATATTTGATGTAATAACCGACGTTTTCCGCGCCGAAGGCCACTTCGTCGGGCGTATTGTTGACACCGCCATCCGTCGTGCCGGGTTGCAGTGCGTTGGCCGAAGACAGATCGAGCATCTGCTTCATGATGACCAGTGCTTCAACAGCCGCCGGATTCGTGAAGTCGAACAACGGAACGGTATCGCCTTCGCGCAGGTAGTAAACTTCGGTATCGATGCTGGTGGCGATGGGGGCCAGCGAACGCCAGCCATTGGAGTCGAACGTGCAGCCGTAGCGCGCCGCGCCGGAGTCCAACACGGTTTGCGAGTTCGCCAGATACTCTTCCCATGTGGCAGCGGGCACATCGGGCAGCCCTGCCGCAGTAGTGATATTCGAGTTGTACGCCTGAACGATCACATCCAAGAAGAAGGGCCACGAGTACAGCTTGCCATCGACGGTACATTCTTCACGGATGGACGGGATCATGTCATCGAGAACTTCTTGCGGAATATAGTCATCCCAAGGCTCGATCACGCCGGCCTGAATGAGGGCGGCCATTTCGACAAACGGAGTCATGCCGACATAGACATCCCAAGTGCTTGTTTCTTCTTGCGCTTCGGCCACGAAACGGGCAACGTCGAAGCCAGCAACGGGCGCGATCTGGAAATTGAGATCAGGGAACTGGGCATTAACTTCCGGCAGGCCGGGATGCAGGTCAACGATCCATTGGTAGAACGTCGGGGTGAGGGGGCGGCTGTCTTGCGCGAACAGCGGGCTAACCGCGCCGAGAGCATTCACACCGGACAATCCTAAGCCAGCCATCGCCATTGTTTGCATAAAAGCGCGGCGCGAAATCTCGCCGGCTTTGAGCTGGTTTAGCAGACGATTTTCAACTTCTTGTATTTGCTTCTTCATCTAAGAAATCCCCTTGTGCAAGGCTAGGTGTACTTCAGTAATGAAATCCTGCTGTTAATTTGAAACCTTCACCTCCTATCGATACTATACCCTCCTTTTACATACTTTAGCCAACTTCTATTGTCTAAGATTGCCATAACTATGCCGTCTATTATGACAAGGCGTTGGGATAGCGGCAACAATTATGCTCAACGATGACGCTTAACGATGACGCTTGACGTTTTCATGGAACGAATAGGCGTTAGAATTTCTAACAAAAACGGCTTGTCTTTGGTCAGCCTTCCCTTTGAATCGCCGCGACAACCGCGTCTTTGGCGGCCTGCATGGCGACCAGCGGATCAGATTCACTACCTAGCAGATAGTTTTCCCAATGAGGTTTAGCGATCACAAATTGCCGCACACCGAAAGTGTGATTGGGTATAGCCTTAGCAACTTCGATCTGTTCGCGAACGAGTTCGACCCAAGGATTAGACAGCAGCCATTCTGGTGGATTTTCTTCCCACACGGCATACAGCGACTGATAAGGTGGTAGTTGACCTGTGTGCAAGGTTTCAGTGCCAGCGATAGAGTCCCTCCATATACGTTCATCATAGGTGAGGGACTGCATGTAGGCGGCGGCGATCTCTTTGTTCTGCCCATTTTTGAACAAGCACGCGCCAGTTGTCCAGAACACCGTTGAATTAGTGCCACCACTGGGTATGGCAGCCAATCGAAGGGCAGAGGGATCATCCCAGAGGTTGGCGAAACGCAATGGAGCATTATGGTCAGTTACATAATACCCCACAGCTTGGCTCTCAAAAACTTGCTCATCGGAGACATATTGGCTGCCGTTCGCGGTTGGCATGGTCGAGTGCACAAGCATCTGCTTCATGACTTCTAGCGCTTGGATGGCCGCAGGGTGTGTAAAATCAAATAACGGCGTGGTGTCACCTTCGAGTGTGTAATAAACATCGGTACTGAAAGTGTGGGCGATGGCTACAAGTGATCGCCACCCGTTCGGATCAAAGCTGCAGCCAATGGGGGCCGCGCCGCTTTCGACCACTGCTGATGCGTTGTCCAGATATTCATCCCACGTAGTAGGCGGCATATCAGCAAGACCCGCTCTTGTGATGACATTGGCATTGTAGCTTTGCACGACGACATCGACTAAGAAAGGCCAAGAGTATAATTTGCCATCAATCGAACCTTCTTCCCGAATGGATGGAATAATGTCTTCAATGATTTCCGCCGGGATGTAGTCGTCCCAAGGCTCAATGACCCCGGACTCAACGAGCGCCGCGATGTCGGCAAAGGGTGTTACACCAACGTAAATATCCCACGGGCTGCTGCCGTTTTGTGCGTCAGCAAAATTTGGTATCTCATTTAGGAAAAGCAAATCAGGAAACGCTGCATGAACATCAAAAATACCCGGATGCAGAGGAGTAATCCAATCTTGGTAAGCGACGGATAATGGGCGGCTAACTTGAGCCGAGAACGAGCGAACCGTGCCGAGACCGTTCAACCTTGAAAGCCCAAAGCCGGACATTAGCATCGTTTGCATGAAACTGCGCCTAGAAATCTGACCATGCTCACGCGAATCGGGCAGTCGATTTTCAGTTGATTGTGTGCGCTTCATTGATGAAGTCCTCTTATGGGTATCTATGTGCTTGACTCAAGAATAATGTTTGCACGATTTTCTTCAACTTCTAGTATATCTTTAATACCCGTGCGGTTGCTCAATTGATCTGCGCGAGGAAGCTATAAGGCGTACCGGTTGCGCTCAACCTTCATTTCGGGCATGAATAATTGGACAAGTGAAATTCGACGCTTTGATGTGCAGTCGCTAAAATGACGCAGATGAGCGGCACGCCAGATGATTTCGTGCTGCTCAGTAACAGAATTAGGACACATACAATGCAATCGATTGTGCTCATTAATCCGGGGCGACTGGAGCTGGTCGAGGCTGCGCCGCCGGAAGCACCTGCCCAAAACGAGGCACAGGTGCGTATTCACCGTGTCGGCATCTGCGGCACGGATTTACACGCTTACACCGGAAAGCAGCCGTTCTTTAGCTACCCGCGCATCTTAGGGCATGAACTTGCGGCGGAAGTTGTCGCCCTTGGCCCTACGGATACCGACCATCATGTGAAGATCGGCGATCTTTGCTCAATACGTCCTTACATGAACTGCGGGACGTGCGGGGCGTGTTTGCGCGGCTTTGAAAACGCTTGCCAGAACATGCAGGTGTTGGGCGTTATGCGTGACGGAGGTATGCGTGAGTTGATTAACGTGCCTATCGACCATTTGCACCCCTCGTCACGGCTGACGGTGGATGAACTGGCGCTGGTGGAGATGCTGGCTATTGGCGCACACGCGGTAAGACGCGCTCAAATTACCCCCGGCGAAGTGGTGC